>JANMSA010000109.1:0-8180 GCA_031388865.1 Acidobacteriota bacterium
TTCGCTGGCCCTCAACCCTCAGCCCTCGGCCCTGACTCTCGTCAATTCGTCTTGGGATTCGCCTGTGCCGCTCTCGTGCCCGCTCCGGGGGAACGGGGGTCGGTGCTTCGGCCGCGAGCACTGGCAGCGGTCGTCGCAAGCTTCTGCGAGTCGGGGAAAACAGCGAGCGCCTTCTCGACCTGGGCGTCTCCCTGCAGGCGATACGGGTACGAGGCATCGAAGCCATATTTCGCTGCAATGATCTCGGCCTTCAGCGCCCGCTGGATGTAGTTCCGGTCATCGGGGATCAGCAGCGTCTCGCGAATGTCCGTCTCGCTCGCGATCTCGGCGGCCGAGGCGTGGCGCACGAACTCCTCGATCATCGCCGGCGTGATCTCGACGTTCTTGGTCAGGTCCGCGTGCTTCGCCGCATACTCGACGGCATAGTTGAAGATCGCGCTCCGCACTTCGAGAAGCTGAGTCGTGCGCGACAGCGTGGGCTGCTTGACGATGACGTCCGGAGTGATGCCGCCCCCGCCGTACACCGTGCGTCCCGTGTCGGTCTTGAACTGCTCGCGCTGATCCAGGGGCACTTCCGGGCCGTTCTCGGTCTCGTCGGCCATGTAGTAGTCATAAACAGAGCTGTAGTCGCGCTGAATGTTGCGACCCGCCGGCGTGTAGTACTTCGACGTGGTCAGCGCGAGCCCTGCACCGTACTGCAGGGTGTAGACGCTCTGCACCAGACCCTTGCCCCAGCTCGTCTCGCCGACGACCAGACCGCGATCGTGGTCCTGGATGGCACCCGCTACGATCTCCGACGCCGAGGCGCTGCCGCGATTCACCATGACCACGATCGGCATGTCGAACTTCTCATGCTTACCCGGCGCGACGTACTCCTGCATGGAGTCGGCGGTGCGCCCCTTGGTGTAGACGATCATCTGACCCTTGTCCAGGAAGTGATCGGACACGCCTACAGCCGCGTCGAGCAGTCCGCCCGGGTTCATGCGCAGGTCGAGGACGAGGCGCTGCATGCCCTCGCCTTCGAGCTTTGCGATCGCATCGTCGAGCTCGCGGACGGTGGTGGAAGTGAAATCCTTGATGCGGATATAGCCAGTTCCCTGGCCGAGCATCAGCACGTTGGAGATGGAGTTCGTAGGAATGGCCGCGCGGGTGATGGTGAGCGGGATGGGCTCTTTCATCCCGATGCGCTTGATCTTGATGTTGACCGTCGTGCCTTTGGGCCCCTTGAGGCGCTTCACGACCTCGTCGAGCGAAAGGTCGTCGGTGTTCACCCCCTCCACCTCCGCGATGACGTCACCGGCTCGGATGCCGAGGCGGGCCGCCGGTGTCCCCTCGAGAGGAGTGATCACGGTGACCTGATCGTTGCGCTTGGTCACCAGGATGCCCAGGCCGTAGAACGTGCCCTTCTGGCGATCCTGCATGTCCGTATACTCTTTCGGCTCCAGGAAGGAGGTGTGCGGATCGAGCGCGCGGAGCATGCCGTCCACCGACGCGTACACGAACTTGTCCGAGCCGATATCCTCGGCCGACCAGTTCGTCACAGCGTTGAGGAGGTCGGTGTACTCCTTCATCCGTCGAGTCAGCTCAGCGTTGGCCGGCGTGGCACCGAACAGATGATTCCCGTAGAAGCCGCCGAACAACGTCGCTCCCGCCATCGCCACGATCAGCGTGAGGGAAAACGTCCACTTGTCGGTCTTGCGCAGTTTGGCCATGTTGGTTCGACGCCCCTTCACCCGTTCGAGTTACAGACGGCTCGCGTTACACTGTCGCATCGTAACGCCGTTTTCGAAGCGGAGTATTCGCCTCGGAGGTGGTGTTCACGTCGCTGTCACCTTCCCCCGCTGCGTGAGGTCCGCTGGTCAGACATGTTTGGTTCACTCGGAGTCCCCGAGCTTCTGCTCATCTTCGCTGTCATTCTCATCGTCTTCGGGCCCCGAAAGATCCCGGAGATCGGCCGCATGCTGGGCAAAGCCATGGGCGAGTTCCGCAAGGCGACGGATGACCTCAAGAGCACCATCGAGCGCGAGGTTCGCCTCGAGGAGCTGAAGAGCGCCGTCCCGTCTGCAATCGACTTCACCAGGCCGTACGAGGCCGTATCAAGGAATGAGCCATCCGTGATCGGGCCGGCGCCCGTGCCTTTCACGCAGGGACCCGAAGTCTTCGAGTCTTCGAGTCTTCAAGTCGCCGATCGGGCAGTCTTCGAGTCTTCGAGTCTTCAAGTCTTCGAGGAGCAGACCCAACCGGAGCACTCCACCGCCGATCCCCTTGAAGACGCGGAGACTCGAACACTCAAACACTCGTCCGATCCCCTCGAAGACTCGAAGACTCGAAGACTTGAAGACTCCGCCTCGGAGTCGAAGACTCGCAGACTTGAAGACTCCGCCCCGGACTCGAAGACTCCAGGACTGGACGGCTCCGACCCGGACTCGAAACCAGCCTCGGAGCCTGTTTGAGCGATCTTCCCGGGGATGCCTCGGTCGGAACCGATCCCGATGTCGAGCTGCCGAAGATGTCGTTCCTCGATCACCTCGAGGAGCTGCGCAAGAGGCTGATGGTCTCCTTCATCGCCGTCGGAGTCGGCTTCTTCCTCTGCTGGAGCTTTGCCGAGCCGATCTTCGCCATCCTCCAGGAGCCGCTCACGAAGTTCCTGCCGCCGGGCGACAAGCTGGCGTATACACGGCTGACCGCGCCGTTCTTCCTCTACATGAAGGTGGCGTTCTTTGCCGGCATCTTCATCGCGGCGCCGGTGATCCTGCTGCAGGTCTGGCTCTTCATCGCGCCAGGGCTCTACAGAAAGGAACGGAGCCTCGCCGCGCCGTTCATCATCTTCGGCTCACTCTTCTTCCTCCTCGGCGGTTATTTCGGCTACCGCTTCCTGCTCCCCGCCACCTGCAACTTCTTCGTGGAGACCGGCAAGCAGTTCAAGCAGATGGTCACCGTCGACGACTATTTCTCGTTCGCAAGCACGATCATCCTCGCGACAGGAGTCGTCTTCGAGACGCCCATCCTGATCTTCTTCCTGGCCCGCCTCGGCATCGTCACGCCGGCCTTCCTGATGCAGAAGTTCAAATACGCGATCGTGCTGTCGTTCGTGGTCGCGGCCATCGTCACTCCCACGCCGGACATCGTCACCCAGGCCGCCCTGGCCGTGCCGATGATCTTCCTGTACCTGATCGGTGTAGGAGTCGCGTATGTGTTCGCCAAGCCGGTCAAGTGAAACGGTTCTCGGTTATTCGTCCGTTCTCAGTTTTTCTGCAGATCAGCGACAGCCGGGCCGCCAGATCGTTGTCGGTTCTCAGTTGTCAGTTGTCCGGGCATCAACAACCGACGAACCGTTCTACCGAGCGCCAATGCACAGATAACCGACAACCGACAACTGACAACTTCGAGAGCGTCAGCGCTCCACCTCAAAGTCGGCAGCGGTGGTCGGCAACGCCTCGTTGAAAATGATGACCGTCTCGGTGATGGGAAACAGGACGGTGTGGTTGCGCTGCTGCACTTCCACCACGACCTCGTAGAAGCCGGCCTCCTCGTTGATGGCGATGAGGGTCCCCGGCTTCCCTTTGAACTCGACGGTGCGGTTGAAGATCGAGACCTTCGACGGAATCTCCATAGGTCCGCGCACGATAGCAAAAAGCGGAGCGCGAAGGGGACAGCCGCGAGGAAAGGCATCAGGGCGCAGAGGACGGCGTTGTCGCCGCCCCCTGCGCCCAACCCCTGGGGTTACGGCTTCTTTGGTTCTGCGACGGGAACGACCGGTGCGACCGGTGCGGCCGGAGGAGGCGGCGGCGCAAAGTACGTGTCGTTGAACGTCGGCTTTGCGTCGTTCTTCATCTTCTCGAGTGCTGCCTGGACGCGCGCCTGGCGCTCGTTCTTCTCCAGCGTCGCTTTGACCTGCTCATACGGCGTCGCGCCGTGCGCATCTACCTTGATGATGTGGTAGCCGAACTGCGTCCGTACCACCGGGGTGATGTCGCCGACTTTGGCCTCAAAGGCGGCCTTTTCGAACTCAGGGACCATCTGACCGCGATTGAACTCGCCGAGGTCGCCGCCCTGAGCGCCGGAGCCGACGTCGTCCGACTCCTTCTGCGCGAGTTCCTCGAACTTAGCGCCGGCGACGATCTGCTTGCGCAGCTCGTCCGCCTTCGCCTTGGCCTGCTCCTCCGTGAGCTCAGCCTTTCCCGGCTGCGCTGCGGCGCTGCCCTTGTATGCGATCAGGATGTGGCGGGCCTTGATCTGCTCATACTCGCCCTTTTTCGCGTCGTACAGCTTCTTGAGGTCCTCATCGGAAAGCGTGATCCCCTTCTCGATCCTCTGCAGATGCGCGTTGGCCACGAGGTTCTCACGCATCAGGTCGAGCTGCGCCACGACTTCCGGGTCTTTGTCCAGGCCGGCCTTCGTACCCGCGGCGGCGAGCATCTTCATGCGCAGATAATCCTCGGCAAACTGCTTCCGGCCCGCGCCGGACGCGTACTGCTGATACTGCTCCGGCAGCGTCTTCAGAGCCGCCTCGAACTCCGACTGGCGGATGGTCACATCGCCCGCGGCGATGATGATCGGGTTGTCCCCCGATTTAGCGGTTGCAACCTTCTCCTGTGCGACGCCGATCGTGGCGACCAGCATCAGCGCAGCAATGGTGGACATGGTTTTCTTCACGAAGTCTCTCCTTTTTCCAGAGCTCTCAGCTCGCAGCTCGCAGCTCGCAGGAGAACCTGAGAACGACGAGCTGCCAGTCGAGCGCTGCCCACACCCGCCCCTCGTAGCTCCTGAGAGCTGCGAGCTGCGGGCTCGTCTTCCAGGGTTGCCCGGATCGAAACGGACACAGGTGCGGGTAGATTCCTACAGCGTGCGCACAGCGGCGGTGATGCGCGCGACGCCCTCACGGATTCTCTCCATGGACGTCGCGTAGCTGACCCGGACGAACTCATCCGCGCCGAACGCCCCCCCGGGCACGACCGCGACGCGGGCCTCGTCCAGAAGAAAGTTCGCGAACGACTGGGAGTCCGTGATGCCGCGCTTTCCGAAGTACGCGCTGATGTCGGGAAAAACGTAAAACGCTCCGTCGGGATCGGCGCAGCAGATCCCCGGGACGTCGTTGAGCGCGGGAACGAGCCACGCGCGGCGCTCGCAGTACGCGTCGTACATCCGCTGCACATCCTCATCCACGCCTCTCAGGGCCTCCAGCGCCGCATGCTGTGCGATCGTGCTTGGATTGGAGGTCGAGTGGCTCTGGATCTTGCCCAGCGCCTCGATGATGTCCGGGTGCGCGATGGCGTAGCCGAGACGCCAGCCGGTCATGGCGAAGGTCTTCGACATCGAGTTCACCACGATGACCGTCTCGGGGTGGCGCTCGAACCAGCGGATCGCGGAGACGTGCTCGTTGCCCGCGTAGACGAAGAGCTCGTACGTCTCGTCAAAAAGCAGGAATGCGTCGCGGGAGACACACCACTCCACGATCTGCGCGAGGTCGGCCTCGCGGATGACCGCGCCCGTGGGGTTGCACGGCGAGTTCAGGATGACCCCGCGGGTGCGGTCGGTGGCCACGGCAGCGAGCTCCTGCAGCCGCGGTCGGAAACGATTGTCCGGATCGGTCGGCGCGAACACCGGTTTTCCTCCGGCGAATGCAACCTGATCGGGGAAACTCACCCAGTAAGGCGAGGGAATGATCACCTCGTCCCCGTCGCTGAGGAGCGCGAGCATGATGTTGAACAGCTCCTGCTTTCCGCCGTTGCCGGCGATGACGTGCTCCTGTCCGAGCCTGGTCCCGTGGCGGCGGTTGTACCGCTCGGCGATCGCCTCACGCAGCACCTTCATCCCGCTCGCGTTCGTGTATTTGGTGAATCCGCCGTCGATGGCGCGCTTGCCGGCTTCAGCCACCGCGCGCGGCGTCGCAAAGTCCGGCTCGCCCGGCCCGAAGTCCACGATGTCAACGCCCTGCGCGATGAGCGAGGTCGCGCGGTTCAGCACTTTCAGCGTCGGCGACTCCTTCATCGTCGTGACGCGCTCGGCGAAGCGGATGGCAGACGTTATCATCGGGATCGCATTCTAATGCCTCCGATCCACAGCAAGCAGAACCCTCTCGTCAAGCGAATCCGCAAGGCGATCCGCGAGCACCGCGAAGAGCTCGTCCTGGAGGGGCCGAAACAGGTCGCCGGCGCGATTGCGAACGGGTGGAAAGCGATCTCCGTCTTCGAGCGCGAGGTGCACCTTTCGGCGGCCGTGTTCGACTCGCTCGCCGAAACCAGGCAGCCGCAAAACATCCTCGGCCTCTTCGAGCGCCCACACGCCTCGGCACCAGACCTCCTGATGCGCCGCGACACGGTCCTCATCGCACTCGATGGCGTGCAGGACCCAGGCAACGTCGGCACGATGGTCCGCCTCGCCGCCGCGTTCGACGCCGCGGGAGTGTTGCTCCTCCCCGGCTGCGCTGACCCTTTCGGTCCGAAAGCGATCCGCGCGTCCGCCGGTGCGATTCTGACCGTCCCTGTCGCTCCAGTCACGACGCGGGAGCTGCTCGATTGCGCAATCCCTCTCGTCGCGACGGCGATGTCCGGTGCCGCCACGGATCCGCCAGCCGCCGGCGCAGTACTGATCTTCGGCAACGAAGGGACGGGCGTCTCCGCGGAGTTGATCGCCCGTGCCCACACCATCGCCATCCCCATGTCCTCGCGCGTGGAGTCTCTCAACGTCGCGGCCAGTGCAGCGATCCTGCTCTCGCGAAGCTTCCAGCTGCGGAGGAGCTGACGTTCGCCGTTTTCGGTTGTCGGTTGTCTGTGAGTTGTTGCGTGTGCAGCCATGCGGCGATTGGCGCCCAGGCCGGAAAGCGCGGAGAACTGACAACCGACAACCGAGAACCTTCATTCATCCGCTAGGATGCGAGCGTGGCCAGACTCCTGATCGTCGGCACTCCTCTCGGCAATCTGCAGGACATGTCTCCCCGCGCGGTCGCGGCGCTCAAGTCTGCGGACCTGATTCTGTGCGAGGACACCCGGCACACGCGCAAACTGCTCACCCATTTCGGGATTGACCGGCCGACGGACAGCTATCACGAGCACAACGAGGACGCGAAGGCGGAGGCGCTCATTGAGCGCATCGAGGCAGGTCAGACGCTGGCGCTGGTCAGCGACGCAGGAATGCCGGTCGTCTCCGATCCTGGATACCGCATTGTGCGTCTGGCGCGGGAGCGAGGCCTGACGGTGGAACCGGTCCCGGGACCCTTTGCTGGCGTGGTCGCGCTGGTCGCCAGCGGCATCGCGCCGCTACCGTTCACGTTTCTCGGATTCAGCCCTCACCGGCAGAGCGAGCGGCTGGACTTTTACCGGCGAGCCGCGGAGCTTGGGCACACAACGATCGTGTATGAATCACCGGAGCGCGTGGTGGTCTCGCTCGAGGATGCACTGGCAGTTCTCGGTGATACGGAGATCACCGTGGCACGCGAGCTCACCAAGCTGCACGAGGAGCTGCTACATGGCCGGGTCTCTGGAGTGTTGGAGCAGCTGCGTTCGCGCGAGCGGGTCCATGGGGAGATCACCCTCGTCTTCGCGGCTCCCCAGCGCGAGGCGGTGGAAGTCTTGCCGGAAGAGGTCCGCTCTGCGTTCGAGCGCTTGCGCGACACGGGCATGCGCAGGAATGACGCGATCAAAGCAGTGGCCGAAAAGTTCGGCCTGCGCAAGAACGACGTCTATCGCCTGCTGCTGTAGACCACGCGCGCGAACCGCGCGAAGTAGTCCACCCCGGACGCCAGAGCAAACGCCATCACGGCCCACAGGGCGATCGTGCCGATGATGCGGAACTGACCAAGCTCGTAGCCGAGGATCAGCAGGGAAATGGCGATCACCTGAGAGACCATCTTCCCCTTCCCCAGCGGAGACGCGGCGATGGTCACCCCCTGCTGCGCGGCGATGGATCGCAGGCCGGACACCGCGAACTCGCGTCCGATGATGATCACCACCATCCACGCCGGAACGTGCGTCGGATCCATCTCCACAAGAGAGATGAACGCGGCGGACATCAGCAGCTTGTCTGCGATCGGGTCCAGGAGAGCGCCGAGGCGCGTGGTCTGCTTGCGGCGTCGGGCGATCCAGCCGTCGAAGAAATCCGTGATGGCGGCGATGAGGAAGATCCCCAGCCCGACGAACTCGCGGCCGGCGAATTTCGTCAAAAGCACCACGACGAGGAAG
>JANMSA010000112.1:0-2052 GCA_031388865.1 Acidobacteriota bacterium
GACCATGGCCGGCCAGCTTCGCCGGGCAGGGCTATCTGTGACGACAGTAGTGCGCCAGGAGGATCCCAAACATCTGATCATCAGCGAAGCAGAGCAATGGCCGGCCGACTGCATCTTCGTCGGCGCGCGAGGGCTGAGCCGTATCGAGCGAATCATGCTGGGCAGCGTCTCGGGTGCCGTAGCTGCCCGCGCGCACTGTTCCGTGGAAGTAGTTCGAGTGGCCGCGCCACGCTGATTTCTACTCCCACTCCAGCTCGAACGTGCACGACGGCTCACCCGCGCACAGGCACGAGGACTCCACCACCAGTTGCGGGGTAGCCCCGTGCATGACGATCACCTGTTCGTAGTAGCCGAGAGCGCTCTCGCAATAGGTGCTGCTGAAGGAGGAAGAGTGGCGGTGAGAGACGATGCCGCCCTTTTCGGAGAGCTGTTCGTAGAAAACGGAGCCGAAGTCCTGGAATCGGTGATGATGGAACTGGAAGGCGCGGAAGAATGCATGGGGATCGAGGCCATGAAGGGCCGTGCTTCCGCTCCTCAGACTGAGGTGGGCTGAATAGCGGCCGAGCTCCCGCAGAAACCCGCGCTTGCCCCGACCGAGCTGCCTTTCGATAGCGCGATCGAGCAACACTACGGCCCGGAACGAGCACCACGATGAGGTCGCGTCCGTCGTGACCTCGGCGGCGATCTCCTGCGGAAGCTCGTCGAGCACCCGTGAAGCGGCTTCGCCGCCGTGATAATTGCGAACCCACTGCAGATGCGCCTTGGCCACGGCTCCATTCACGCGGCCATCGGCGAGGCGCTCGTTCGGGCGTAGGACGGTGTGCGCTTCAGCAATCATTCCACGGTGTTATAGATGATGGCGTCGCCCCCCGCATGCAGCGGGCGCAAAGAAGGTGTAGAGATCCGGCATGAGCCGGCCGAACGCGATAATCTGCGCTGACCGTGTCGGATCCCGGGACCAGTGTCAGCATTACCCGAGGGCGGGCCATCATCTACCGGATGTTCGACGTAGCGGAGGCCATCGACCTCGCTGCCGTCGAGCAGATCCTCCTGCATCGAGCAGGTTCTTCGCGGCTGTCGATCGCTGGGAGGCAGGCCATCGTGGTGCGCGATGCGCCGGTGTCACTCTCGCTTGGTGCGAGCACCCTGCGGCTCGGCGCTACTCCTGTCGTGGCGGAGACGTACGCGCGGCTCTGGAATTACGGCGCCGTGTCGCTGCAGTTCCACGTTGCTCTGCAGGCAGGAACGTCGTGGGGGGAGCTGGTCAGCCTTGCAGCGCTGGCCGAGGACGACAACGACGTCGACGCTGCTGCGCGCCGGCGGCTGGACGAGGTCCGTTTGTCGCTGGCAGCTGCGTTGAAGCTGCCGCATGAGCCGGCCGCTGAAGAGGATTACATCATCTACCTGCTGGAGGAGATCGAGGGCGCGACCGCCGCGGATCTCGCGCAGCACGCCGATATCCCCGCGCTGATTCTGGGCGAGCCGCATCTGCGGCTGTCGGAGCAGACCTGCGCCCGCATTCTGGGAAGTTCTTTCAGCTATAGCGACCGGGATCGGGTGGTGATCGACTGGAACAGCGCCGTCATCGTGGATCCCTCCAGCGGGCGTGAACTGGCGGATGTCCTCGAGTTCGCCGTGTCGCAGCTCATGGAGTTCCGCTACTTCGACGACATCCTCGATCAGCGTCTGGAGCGTCTCTACGACTCGATCGAAGAGCGCCGGGGCAGCTCGCTCCTTCGCCGTGACTACGAGCATGTGTCGCGGGAGGCCAGCTCTCTCTACCTGGAGTTCTCCGACAACGTGGAGCGGGTGGAGAACTCCGTGAAATTCGTCGGCGATCCCTATCTAGCCACGGTCTTCCGCGCGGCCGCAGCGCGCTTGAACCTCAAGGAGTGGGAAGAGAGCGTTTCTCGCAAGCTGGGCGCCCTGGCCCGGACCTCGGAGCTGCTGCAGGCGGAGGTGAACGTCACCCGCAGTCACTTCCTGGAGATCGTGATCATCGTGCTGATCCTCTACGAGATCATCTCGGCGATCTGGATTCGCTAACGCGCT
>JANMSA010000132.1:0-1809 GCA_031388865.1 Acidobacteriota bacterium
ACCGCCACCCCGCGCCGAAGTCCGATCGCCTTCCGGCCCGTGCACAGGTAATTGAAACCACTCTCCATGACCCGCCGCGGATCGAGGACGTTGCGTGCGTCGAACAACACAGCGCGGCGCATGACGCCGCGCAAGCGCGCAAGGTCGAGATTCCGGAACTCGTTCCACTCGGTCATGATGATCGCGGCGTCCGAGCCCGCTGCCGCCTCGTAAGCGTCAGCAACGAAACTGATGCTGCCCCCCAGGTCCGCAAGCGAGGCACGCGCCTCGTCCAGGGCCGCGGGGTCGCAGGCGCGGATCTGCGCACCGGCGCGTGCGAGATTCCGGCACAGGTACATCGCCGGAGCCTCCCGCACGTCGCTCGTATTCGGCTTGAACGCAAGGCCGAACACGGCGATCGTGCAGCCGCTCAGCGTGCCGAGCGCTTCCTCGATCTTGGACAGCACCACCTCATGCTGCCGGTCGTTCACGACGATCGCGCTCTCGACGATCTCTTGTGGCACACCGCAGCTGCTGCCGAGGGCGGCCAGTGCGCGGGTGTCTTTCGGGAAACAGGAGCCGCCGTAGCCGGGACCGGGATGGAGAAACTTTGACCCGATTCTCCTGTCGAGCCCCATCCCTTTCGCCACCCCGTGCACGTCAGCGCCGACGCGATCGCAGAGGTGCGCGATGTCGTTCATGAAACTGATCTTCACGGCCAGAAACGCGTTGGATGCGCACTTGATCATCTCGGCCGTGGCGACGTCCGTCACGACCATCGGCGTCTCGATCAGAAAGAGCGGCCGATAGATCTCGCGCATGACGTCGGCCGCGCGGTCGCTGCCGACGCCGATGACCACCCGGTCGGGCCGCATGAAGTCGTTGATGGCCGACCCCTCCCGAAGAAACTCCGGGTTGGACGCAAGCTCGACCTCCGCGCCAGGAGGCGCGAGGCCCTCAACCAGCTCGCGAAGCCACTCGCCCGTGCCGACGGGAACCGTACTCTTCGTCACAAGTACGCGATACCGCGAGTCGAGCAGGGGGGCGAGCGCGCGGACTGCTCCCTCGACCTGGGAGAGATCTGCGGCCCCGCCAGCACCTTCCGGCGTGCCAACGGCCAGGAATACCACGGACGCTGACGCGACCGCCTCCTTCATGCTGGTCGTAAAGCGAAGGCGCCCGCTCCTGCTGTTCCGGGTGACCAGTTCCGACAATCCGGGCTCGAAGAACGGGATCTCGCCACGGCGGAGCGCCTCGATCCTCGGAGCATTCGAGTCGAGACAGATCACCGAATGCCCGAAGTCGGCCAGGCAGGCGCCGCTCACGAGCCCAACGTACCCCGTTCCGATTAGAGCGATATCCACGTCAGGTGTTCCAGGGGCCTACCAGCAGTACGGAAGTGCTTCCGCGTGGGGGGCGCTCGCGTGCACTCCGGTCAGCGGCCGGAGGATGTGGGTCATCGGCCCGAACCTGAAATCCGCCAGCAGCCGCCGGAGGCGCGACTCGGTTTGATCCAGATTGCGATAGTGCCGCAGGCGACTCAATCTCCCCGCGGCAAGGCGCGGCTGATCAGGGTCGATCTCCCACGGATGCAGGTAAAAAATCGCCGGCCGGTGCTCCTTGACATTGATGCGCGAAATACCCCACCGGGTCCAGCCGTAGGGCAGCAATCGGAAATAGCCGCCGCCCCCCACCGGAAGGTTCACAGGGCCCAGCCGAATCGCCGAGCCCGGAGCTTCAATGAGCGACCCTGCCTCCCGATCGAGGACGTACGGCTCGCGTGGCGACAGCGGAATCCCATAACGGTCGTGGTGAATCGGGAAGATACTC
>JANMSA010000140.1:0-2825 GCA_031388865.1 Acidobacteriota bacterium
CACGATCCTGGACGACATGGCGATCCCGATGGCGGTGCTGCGGTCGGGGCAGAGGGTCGTGTTCGAGGCAGCCGCGCTCGCGGATGAAGCGGGTTCCGGATCGTCCAGCGAAGAGTTCTGGCGCAAGGTCCGCGTCGCCGCTGGCGCCGTGCAGTTCCTGCGGCGTGCGGACAGCGGAGTACCCGGCAGCAACCTGCAGGCGCTCTTCACGCTGGTTTCGCACAAGGCGCTGCGGTGGATGTCGCCGGCTTTTGCTGCCCTTGCGTTGACCGCAGCGGTGCTGCTCGCACCCTCCTCCGCGTTCTACGGGAGCGTGCTGGCCGTCGGGTGCGGCGTGCTGGCGCTCGGCGCCGCCGGATGCATTCCGGCCGCTCGGCGCGCCAGCGTCGTGGCGCTCGCGCATTATGTCTGCCTGGTGCAGGCCGCCGCGGCCGTTGGATTTCTCCGAGGGATCGCTGGCCGGCAGCCGGTCGCGTGGCGACGGTTCGAGCGAGCGACGGTGCAGCCTACACGAGCATGAAGTCACTAGGGGACGTCTATCGTTCGGCTCGGAGCGGAGCCGCGCCGGCTGCGAAGTCGCTGCTTTTCAGATCGGGCGCGCTCGGCGCGCTGCGTACACTCCGCCCCAGCGACAACCTGGCCATCCTCCGATACCACGCGATCTGCGGACCCGAAGGGTACAGCTACGCCAGTCCGGGCATCTGCATCTCACCCGCAGCCTTCGAGGAGCACGTCAAGTATCTGGCGTCGAACTATGCGGTGGTTTCGTTACCGGAGGCCGTCCAGGCGCTTCGGAACAGGCGCAAGTTACCCCCGAATGCCGTCGCGATCACGTTCGACGACGGGTATGCGGACAACCTGCCCGCCGCCCGCGTGCTGCGCGACCACGGGCTCACGGCCACCTTCTACATCACGGCGGGGTGCCTGGCCGATGGCCAGCCGTTCTGGCCCGCGGAGCTCCGGATGCTGCTGGATCGCACCGGGTCCGCGCGGATCACGATGACGATCGGGGGAAGCGCCGTCGAGATCCCCTGTGCGGAGGGGACGCAGCGCGCGGCCGCCGTCGGGCGGCTGACGAAGCTGTTCAAGTCGCACACCATCCCCGAACGCGAGCGACTGCGGGAGCAGTTGCGCGCCTTGGCGGGGCACCCGGTGCTGCCGCGGGTCATGCTCACATGGGAAGAGCTTGCCGAAATGCACCGACTCGGCATGACGATCGGCGCGCACACCGTGACGCATCCGAACCTTCCGAACGCCGGTTCAGTCGACGCACGAGCGGAGATCGTGGGCTCGAAGGCGAGACTGGAACAGGAGATTGGCGCGCCGGTGACGATGTTCTCGTATCCGAATGGGGGCGCCGAGCGGTACATGACGCCGGAGATCGCCGCCCTGGTTCGGGAGGCGGGTTTCGCGGCGGCGACGACGTCCTGGAACGGATTCGCGAACGCCGGCGGTGACCTTTTCGCGCTCGAACGCGTGCAGGTATCGGAGCGCTTGGAGGACCTGGTGTTCGCGCTCGAGGTGGAGCGGTTCATCCTTCAGCCCGCGCCTCGGCAGGGTGAAAGCCGATGAGCGCGGCCGCAGGCGCCAGCCCCCGCGTGCTCGTGGTGGCGTACGATTTCCCTCCACACGCAGCCATAGGCACGATGCGGACGCTGCGCGTGGTCCGGGAGCTGCACGCGCGGGGCTGGGACGTAAGCGTGCTAACAGGGAAACCGTCGACGTTCCTCCCGTCGACCCCGGTCGATCAGGCGCTGCTGGACCGCCTGCCGCCGGGTCTGCGCATCCTCAGGGCTGGAGCCCTCCGTCCGTGGAGCAGGCTGCAGGAAGGGTTGCGGGCGCCGTTCTGTTCCGGACCCGCGGCAGCGTCAGTTTCGCCAGGCGGCCCGCCTGCATCGGGAGCCTCGTCGAAGTCTTCCTCTGCACGGACAGGGTACCTGGGCTCATTGGTGCGGATGAAGGACGTCCTCGACGCGGCCCTGTCGATACCCGACGGCGAGTCAGGATGGCTGCTGCCCGCGTTCGCCAAGGGCACGCTGGATCGGCTGCGCGCGAAGCCACCGGACGTGATCTACTCGTCGGCGCCGCCGTGGACCGGTCAGCTCGTGGCCGCCGCGTTGAAGCAGACGCTGCGGCGGCCGTGGGTGGCCGACTTTCGCGACCCCTGGTCCCGCGCGCCCTGGAGGGGAGACAGGTATCGGTTCGCTCTTCGCGCCGCTGCATCTCTCGAGCGATTCGTCGTTCGTCGTGCCGATCGCGTGGTATTCGTGGCGGCCGCCAACCGCGAGGACTTCACCCGGCACTATGGCCCGGCGATCGCCGAGAAGTTCCACGTAGTGCCGAATGGCTGCGACCCGTCGGAGTTCGACGCGCTGCGAGGCCTGCCGGTGCCTGAGGACGGGCCGTTCGTCATGCTGCACGCCGGGTCGCTGTACGCAGGCCGTACGCCCATGCCGCTGATGAGGGCGCTGTCGGCCGCGATCCGGAGAGGTGCCATCGCGCCCGGTCGCTTCCGCCTGCGCTTTCTCGGTGCGAACGCGTTGAAGGGCACCGATCTGCCGGCTGCCTGCCGGGAGCTGGGGCTCCAAGACGTCGTGGAGTTCCTGCCGCGCGTCCCTCGCGAGCAGAGCCTGCGCGCGATGATGACCGCCTCGAGCCTGCTGCTGCTGCAGCCGGGACACAACGCCCGCTGCCGCGCTCGACCTCACGACCGTGTACGCGATGGGCCCGGACGCCGTGCGCAGCAGCGGCAGCGCGATCAAGCCGTTCCTGCGCCCGTGGCCGGCCGGCTGGCAGCGCTTCGGCGGCATCGACTTCGACATCCG
>JANMSA010000179.1:0-19035 GCA_031388865.1 Acidobacteriota bacterium
TCGGAAACGACGAGAGGCCCGTGGTGGAGATCCGCACGCGCGTGGACTTGCCGCTGAGCGAGAACGCGTTGCGTGAGATCTGGTCGACGTCAGTGATCTGCGCGGCGCGTTTCGTCTGCCCCGGCGCTTCGAATGCGACCCAGCCGCCGACCGCGATCTGCTCGTACTGATGATCGAGATAGACGTAGCGCAGGTTGCCGGAGGCGTCCGCGTCCCCTTCGAGCGTGCGGCTCTCCCAACTCGTCGGGAACGCTGCTGGAACGGCCGTGTTTCTGACGAACGTGCCGCCTGAGTCGTACTCCGCTCGAAGGGTCACGAAGCGCATCGACACCGGCAACGAGTCCCAGTTCGGCGCGGTATGCCCGAACGCGGCGGCGCGCTGGCGAAAGATGGCCATCCCCGCGCCTCCGGACGTCGCGGCTGACGTGAGCTTCGCGACGGCCGTCATCAGCTCCTCGGTGTCCCACTTCTCGCGCGCAGCGATGGTGGAGAGATCGGCCTCGCGCCACTGCGTCGTGGAGATCGCGTACACCTTCCACTGCGAGAGCGGTCCGCGGAGCCACGGCTCGAACCACGGCATGACGCCAGGCACCGGGTCGACGACAGCCGGTGGGAGAATCGTCGTCAAGGGGGAGCTGCTGAAGTCGACGCGCGTGAGGTTGTTCGGCGCGTCGATGACCACGTCGCGCACGATGCGCACCGTCGGCGTCGGAAACGTCACCACGCGATCGCCCCTCTTCACATCGAGGCTCACGCCGGTGAGGTAGACGGAGTTGACGGTCGCGCCGAGCTCTTGCGGCTTCGTAAGCCGCGGACGGATCGCGTTCCACGCAGCGCGCGCGTCGATCAGCTCCACGGTCTCGAACATCTGCGCGGTCTCGCCGGGGCCGGGGATGCTCTGTACTTTCGTCCCGATGCCGAGGGCCACGACCGGCGCGGGCTCGGGAGCGGCGGAGGTCAGCGACGCGGACGGATTCGCGGCGCGCAGGAAGGCGCCTGGCGTGTCTTCGATGGTGAAGGCGAGCTGCGTCTCCGCGGCCACGCCGGGGCGGAGCTCGTAGCCGATCAGGCGCGCCAGCTCGAGGATGGAGCGACGCTCGACGGCGGTGCGCAGGTACGACTCGTTGGCGATGCGCTCCTGATAGAACGTGAGCACGTCGGCCATCGTGGCGAAGGAGTCGAGCAGCGCGATCGTGAAGTCTTCGTCGTCGCGCGTCCGGAGCAGCCGCAGCGCGGCCAGGTGCGCACCGGAGAGACGGGCCAGCAGGGTCGACCTGAAGTCGGCATGCTCGCCGGCGCGGTAGCGGATCGACGAGAGTCCTGGGCGGTTCTCGACGAGCCGCGGCGTCGCGAGCTGGGTGCCGGAGCAGCAGCCGCACGTGCCGGCGCAGTTGCCCGTGCAGTTGCTCATTGCCCGCCTCGCAGGTCGAGCGTGAAGAGACCGTTCTCGCGGAAGTTCGGATCGTTCTCGAGCCGCGCGATCTCCAGAGTTCCCACGGTCAGGAACCCTTTCTCGATGGCTTCGGTCGAGTCGACGCCCTGCCGCTGGAACGTGGTGATCTCGACCGAGTCGACGCCTTCGACGTCCTGCGCCGCGGCATACAGCGCGCTGAGATACACCGGCTCGCCGAACGAGAAACGGTCGGGGTGGAACATGCCCAGGCGCCCGTCCGGGAAGGCGCGATTCGAGAAGACCTCGCGCAGTGCCTGCTCCACGCTGGCGAGGAAGTAGCCGCGTTTGACACAGACCGCCATCACCACCTCGAGCGGCACGAAGCGCGGATCCTCGAGGTGCACGTCATGCCCAGCCATGCGGTAGGTCTCGAGGCAGTCCTCGAGCTTCTCGCGGAACGTCGGATCGATCCGCTTTCCGCCGCTGCGGTCGACGGTGACGAAGACCGTGCGCCAGCTTCCGGTCCAGCGAAAGCGCGCGGTGGCGCGCTGCACACTGGTGTCGCACTTCTGCGCGACCTCGGCGTAGTCGGCCGTCGTGACGGCGCGCTTTTGGATGCGGAAGGCCTGCGGCGCGTCCTGCCGCACCCGCTCGAGGCTCTCCAGGCCGGTGCCGCCGCGCGCGGAGATCGGGTTCGAAACGCGCAGAATCTCGCGGCGCACGTTCGCGTCTTCGATGACGGCGTACTGAATCGTCTCCATGCCGACGTTGCCGGCCGCGCCATTGCCAGTGCGATAGGTGGCCGTGAGTACGGTGCCCGCGGCGGGACTGGCGCCATCCTCGCCGCGGTGAAAGCGGAGCCGGGCATTGCCGTCGAGCTCCGTCTCCACGACGAAGTGGCGGTCGTTCGCGTCGTCGCCGAGAAGATCGCGCATTGGCGTCCAGGTCCTGCCGTGCGCGGTGTCGCGCAGCTCGCAACGCGACGGCAACGCCAGCATGGGATCGCTGTTCGATGCCGCGGAGGCGGCCGCATCCGCGTCGAACGGAGCGGCGAACGTCACCGGGAACTTCGCCAGCAGCGGCGCGTAACGCGGCGGCTTCGGGATGCGCTCTTCGACGTCGCACAGCGCCGGCGTCGGACCGACCGCGGTCAGCGCGTGATTCGGCGGCGGTACTTCGGGCAGCGTCTCCGACACCGTGCTGCCGTGATCGGCCAGGATGATGTTGCCCCACACTTCGCTCACGCCGGTGAACACGACCTTGTCGTTGCGCGAGGAGACGCAGAGCGGGAAGGGCAGCGCATCCGCTTCGTCCCACTCGATGCGCGTGACCGGCGCCGGATCGGGAAGCGATTGAAAGAGGTTGCCGATCGGGTCTTCGATCTGCGTGACCTTGGTGATGCGCACGGCGTGGCGATGCGCGGGATCGGCGTCCGTTTCCAGTTCCGTCTTCGGTCCCTTGACCTCGGCCAGGATCACGACCATTCTCGGGGCGAGGTTCGGCAACGCGCCGGCGAGGTCCGCGCTGGTCGCGCCTTTCGGCAGACAGCACTCCGCGTCGCCCCACGTGTAGAACTGCACGCGGTTGTGCGCGGGATCGAGGGCCAGCGAATCGCTGAGCATCTCGAACACCGTGGCGTCCTGCATGGCCTCCGCATAGCCGTCGTCGCCGCGCGAGCTGGCGATCGCAAGCGGCGGCCGTCCCGGTCCGCCGAGGAATTGCGGCACGAGGGTCTGATCCGCGCCGCGGTTGATGGTCACCGCCGCATTCACCTCGAGCCGGATCCATGCGCGCGCGTTCGTACCGTCGTGCATGGCGTAGTCGACGAGACGCGCATGGCGGCGGATCGACGAGCGTCTGCGCGCCGTACCGAGGTACGCCTCGGTAGCGATAGCGTCCTGGCGGTAGCTCAGATAGTCGCCGACGTACGCCAGCAGCTCGATGAGCGTGACGCCGACATCCGCGGGATTGCGCTCGCTCCACGACGGCGCGAGCACAGCCATGCGGTCGAGCATGAGCTGGCGGAACGACGCGTAGTCCTTGGCCAGATAGTTGATCTCCGGCCGGACCGGCACCGTTGGCGGACAGTCGTCCTTCGGCAGGCAGTCGAACTTCGTATCGCAGCCGGCCTTGAAACTGAACTCGATCGACGAGAGCAGCGGGTCGAACCCATCCGGCTGGTCATTCTCGGGATGCTCGCGGTCCGCGAGGATATCCAGGCGGTAGAACGAAAAGTCGCCCGGCGCCTCCACTTCCACCAGCAGCACGTTCGCCCCGATGCCGGGCAGCGACGCATCGGCGCCGCTGGTAACGCTCTCCACGACGATGTCGCGGATGCGTGTGCCGCCTTCGATGAGGACGTTCTGCACGCCGAGCTGTCCCGGCGCGAGCGGCTTGACGAAGTGCACGAAGATCTTCCGCTGGCGCTGATCGAACGGTGCGGCCGGATCGTCATCGACCTCGAGAAAGTCGATGGCGTTGATGTCCGAGACGACGATGGCGTTGCGGCGGGCCTCGTCGTCGCAGCAGACGAACATCACGGCGACACCCCCGCACGTGCGAAGCGCACGGCCTGCTGCTGCCGCGTGACGCGTACGGTGTAGACCACCGTGACCTCCAGCGCGGAGTCGACCGCCTGCACGGCCACCTGATCGACTTCGATCCGGTCGCCAAGCCACTGCTGCAGCGCGCCCTGCACGAGGTATTGGGTCGTGGCCGCGAGCTCTTCGCTGTTCGGCGCGAAGACGAGTTGCATCACGCCGCTGCCGAAGGTCGGGCGGTTCACGCGCTCGCCCGCCGCGGTGAACAGGACCTGTTCGATCAGGTCGCGGACGTGGCGGTCGAGGTCGGCCGCGGCGGTGCGCCCGGCGAGATCGAAGCGGTAGGGGAAGGCCACGTCCATCTCAACTCCCCATCACGCGCGTCTGGGTCATGGCGATGATGGTGGGCGTGCCGGTGGGCGCGCAGATGGCCTGGCTGTCGAGCAGGAGCACCGGCATGCCGCCCGCGAGCACGCGCGCGGCGCTGGTCACGAACATCGCCGTGATGCACGGTCCGTTCGCAGCGGGCGGCGGCGGGAACGCGCAGCCGGCGATGGTCCACGGCGCGCCGATGCAGACCACCGGCTGCCCGCTCACGAGCACGCGCGGCTGCGTGACCGTCGGCAAGGCCTGGCCCGCGTGCGAGCACATCACCGTGGCGCCTAGGTGTACGAGCGTTCCGGGCATGGCCTTCCTGTCAGATCACCGTCAACGCGCCGTTGTTGACCATCACGCTCGGCCCGGTGAGCTGGATCATCGCTCCCTTGCCGTTGCTGATCGTGATGCCGACGTCGTTGATGAGGATCATCGCTCCCGTGAGCGTCTTGAGCATGATTCCGCCGGTGGGTCCGGGCAGGTCGCTGAGCATCAGCGTGGTCTGTCCCATGGTCTGCAACACGATGCTCGGGCTGGCGGGATTGCCCGCCAATGCGAGCGCCGGAACGTCCGCGGCCGAGCCCCAGAAGCCGCCACTCCAGATCGGGCGGTCGGGATCGCCTTCCTCGAACTCGACCCAGACGCCCGAGCCGATGCTCGGCACGACGAACACGCCGGACTGCACGCCCGCGATCGGCACTGAGGGCATGGCCCACGTCATTCGCGGGATCATCGAGGCATCCGGCACCTGCACCTGGATGCGGCCCATCTGCATCGGGTCGACGTTGATGGTCACCACGCCGCGAAACTTTCCATACAGCTTCCTCGGCTGTTCGGTCATGCCGGAACCCTCGGGGTATTCGAGACGAGCGCGTTGCGGACGAGGTTGAAGCTCTGTTTGTATTCGCCGCGCTTGATGTTGTGGGTGACGCTCTTGACGTAATAGAGGCCGTCGAACGCGGTGCCCGCTCCGCGCACGCCCACGAGCTGCCGTGCCTTCAGCGGACGTCCGTAGCGCACCACGTTGATCGTTCCCTGACCGTCGACCACGTCCGCGGTCTGGGCGGCCTTGGCCAGCCCGATCATCACCGCCTGGATCGGATTGAGTCCGGCCGTACCGGAGATCATGGAGATCCGTTTCGGGATCGGCGGCACCAGTCCGAGCGGAGGACTGAGCGGCGTGATGGGCGGAATGGGGATGAGGATCGGCACGCGCGTCTCCTGGTTTTGCACCGTGACGATCGGCAGCGTGGCGTTGTCGCCGTTGTAGGTGAACGAGAGCTGCTCGACGTTCGTGTGCGCGTCCATGTTGATGTTCAGCGCTTTCTGCGGCACTCCCACGCGCACCTCCGGACCCCAGTAGGCGATGTTCATCATCGGCTTCGGTCCCGGCTCGATGTAGAAGACGTAGCCGACGCGGTCGGCCAGATGCTTCACGTACTTGAAGTCCGTCCCCTGCTGCTGCGGGATGCGGTTCACCGGAATGGGGACGTCGATGAGGATGCTCGGAATCACCAGCGGAAGCACGCCGAGAACCGCGTACTTGATCAGGATCAGCGCGACCGCGGCCTCGGCCGGCATGGCCGGGTAGGGGAGTCCGTCGAGGTCGAGAAGATCCATCACCGCGCTGAGGTCCTCGCCCATCACCGTGAGCGTGGAGTGGCCGGGATCGTTGCCCGGCGCGACGCGCGTGCTCAGCACCACGCCGTCCATCAGCACTTCGCTGTTGCCGTTCACGGTGACGATGACCAGGACGCGGAAGATGGGGATCGTCGCGCCGCCGCCGAGGAGGAAGAGGGTGTGCAGCGGAGAGTTGTTGCTCAGCGAGAACGTGAGGGAGAAGCCGCTGCGGCGGCCCGACGCCACCGTGACCTGCACCGACTGCAGCGCCTCGAGCATCGACTGGGTCGCCGGCAGCGGCACGCCCGGTCCGAGCATCAGCGTGAGGTAGAAGCCTTTACCCATTGCGCGGCCCCGGGATGCCTTCGGGAAGCGTGATGCGGATGCGGCGGCCGGCGGTATCGGTCAGCTCGTGTGGATCGATGGCGGCGTTCGCGTCGCAGACGCGCCAGAACAGCTCGGGATCGCCGACCTGCACGGCGGTGATGTTGTCGAGGCGTTCGCCTTCACTGACGGTGTAGTAGTGGACGAGGCTGAGCGTCTCGGGCTGAGGCGCGAAGCGGCGGCGCACATACGCGATGGTTCGCCCGTCGCTCGTTTCGAGCTTGGACACGGGGATCGCATAGTAGCGGCTGGTCGGTCCGAACATGTCACCCCTGCGGGATCCCGGAGATGCCCAGCGCGCTCAGCGCCGCGCCGGAGTAGCGCGACGCGAGGCGCTCTTTCTGCTGCTGATAAGCGAGGTAGAGGCTTCCGCCCTTGTGGCTGAATCCAAGGTCGTCGACGGTGAGGACGCGGAAGCCGAGGCTCACCTTCGCGCGGATCGGGTTCAGCGATGGATCGAACGCCTCCTCGGTGATGCTGAAATCTGTCACGCGCACCGGCACGACGCGATGCTTGCTCCAGACGAAGAGCGTGAGGTTCGCCTCCATCGGGATGATCTCCAGCGTGCCGGAGCGCGCCAGCGCGTCGTTGGCCTGAAGCTGCGACGTGCTGGGATAGATGAGCATCTCCAGCGCGGCGAGCTGCGGCTGGATGCCGGAGGAGACGGCGTCCGCGTTGCGATCGGGAAATTCGAGCAGGTCGGTGGCGTCGATCTGGATCTCGACCTTGATCGTCTCCACGGGCGGCCCCGTCAGCCGCAGCGCCTCGGAACGGTCGCCGCTGGCCGCGCCGGCCCCTTTCACCTGCAGCGAGCGGGAGATGGAGTCGGGGTTGTACTGCAGCGCAAGCACCTGCCGCACCGCCCCCGTCTGCGCATCGATCTGAACGATCCCGCCTTTGACCAAACGCGGCGAGCGTGGAAACGAAGTCATCTCGACCGATGCCTCCCTTATCAACAGGAGTGACGTGGGGGTGGTAATCCCTACCCGGTCTGACGGGTGGCACCAGTCTCATAGCCTCCGAGGCTCAGGTTCATAGGCTCACAGATTCATAGGGTCATAGGCTCATAGGCTCATAGGGGATGAAGCCCGGCCCCTCAACGCGGGAAGGTGCCGCGGGCGTCGGGGACGACCAGGTGAAACACGCCGTGTCCCCCCTGGCGCAGCTCCGTTGGGGTAGTGATGTGCAGGAGCTGTTTGATGAGTGACGCCAGCACTTCGGCCGCCTCTTCGCTCATCGGCGCGCCGCACGCGGAGAGCGAATAGTGCTGGGCGCCGGCGGAGATCAGCACGCCGCGAGAGGTCTCCGCGACGGGGATCGTGTCGCGACCGCTGCCCGCAATTGCCAGCGCTTCCGCGACCTCGCGTACGTGATGCGGATGCAGCAGCCGTTCGCGCTCTGAGTGCACGAAGCGCCGGACGATGGCCTGCACGCTCATCACGACGACCATCACCGCGGCGACCACGGCGTGCCACGCGTGCCACGGCAGCAGTCCGCGCCATTCGGCGAGGACCACCAGCACGAGCAGCATCGCCGAGATCCACTGCGCCTGCGAGAAGCCCCCGTAGTAGGGACGGTCGTCATCGCCGCGGATGTACTCGAGCGTGAAACGCACGGAGTCGTAGAACACGACGTACCAAGCCAGTCCACTGCCCGGCGGATCGCCACGCCACACCAGCCATGCGCCGATGACCGTGGCGAAGGCGACCAGGATCGCCTCGATCAATTGAACCGGAAAGAGACGGATGCCGACGTAGTAGCGCGCGAAGCCGTGATCGGCATGCTCGGGCCGATAGAGCACGCCCATGCGACCGGGTTTGCCGTGACAACAGCCCACCATCGTGCAGCCCACCCGCCCGCACGCGAGGAACGCACCGATGCCGAGGAGCGTAGCGTCGAGGTAGACCAGCGTCGGCTCGCCGATGATCACGAGCAGCAGCCAAGCCACGACCATCACCCCGATCTCGTGGTGGTAGTAGATGATCCGCTCCTCGCCGGTGACGATCTTCTGCCCCACCACCAGCGCCACGAACGTGAGCATCGACGCGATCACGATCGCGCCCATGATCAGCGCGGACCCGCCGCGGAGGATCACGAGCGCCTCCGCGAGGATCACCGCTGCGAGGACGCCGATGATGCCGCAGTAGTGGAACGCGGAGACCGAGCGTCCCGCGAAGCTCACGCGTGGCGTGACCCAACGATCGAACCAGGCATTCACACGCGCGACCATTCGATCAAGGAGTGTCGTCGTGAGGGTCTGCCCCTACCCGGGGTTAAACTCCTGCCATGCCGAGGTCCGATCGCCCGTCTCCGCAAGCGGAGCGTCCGCTCGAAGCGAAGAAGGCGGCCACGCCGGCGCCGCTCGACGCGACGCGCGGTCCGGCGAGCGTGTCGGGAGAGCACGCTTTCGGATTCGACTTCGGTCAGATCGCCGTGCAGCCGAAGCTCGAGGTCGGCGACCCGAATGATCCTCTCGAGAGCGAAGCCGATCGCGCCGCGGAAGCGGTGGTCGGAGCGACGGAAGAAGAGAGCGGGAACGTGGAAGACGGCGAAGAGGAGACGGTCAACGCCGCGCCCGGCATGCCTGATCCCGGCGACGCCGGCTCCGGTACTGTGCAGCGCAAGGCGCAGCCGGGAAACGTCATCGCCGGCGGATACGAGGGCGCGGTGGAGGTGGCGCGCGGCGGAGGACGTCCGCTCTCCGCATCAGAAAGTGCGTTCATGGCGCCGCGGTTCGGCGTCGACTTCAGTCGCGTGCGCATCCACGACGACTCGCGCGCCGGCGCCGCGGCAACCGCGGTCGGAGCACGTGCGTACACCGCCGGCCACGACATCGTTCTTCGCGGAGGCGCCTATCGCGAGGGGACGACCTCGGGACGGCTGCTCCTGGCGCACGAGCTCGCGCACGTCATTCAGCAGCAGCATGGCGGAGCGGCTCCTCTGTTGCGGCGCAAGCCGGCGGAGAAGCCGCCCGCGTTCCGCTTCACCGTCACCCCGCAGGCCCCTACTGATGCCACCGGCTTCCGTATTCTCGTCTGCACGCAGATCCTCGGCGTCGATGCCGCGGCGGCCGCGGAGTATGCACAGAAACTCGATTGGACCGGCCCGCACAGCACCGGCGGCGTGGAGCAGTCCGACGTCGGCAAGCCGATTCGCGTTTCCATCGCCGCGTCGCTCTATCGATCGGTCAAAGGCGCGCCCCGTCCCGAGGGCGAAGGCGTCGACGAGTCGGGACGCGCCGAGCAGGCCGGCGCACGCGCGGCCGAATTCGACGCTCTGCCGAAGCCCGAGCGCGACGCGCTCCATCGCGAGACGGATCTCCGCTTCTGGGCTCGCACGAACTACAAGCCCGGGCAGCTCCTCGGCAAATCCGAGGAGGACAAACAGATGGCCGCGCTGTGGCTGGACATCCGCGACGAGGTCCTCGTCCAGCGCCAGCAGCTCCAGACGCTGCCGGTCGAGGTGCGGCAGGTCCTCGGCGGAGTGCCGTCATTCAAAACCGCCGACTTCCCGCAGCTCCTGCGCATCGCCGGCAAAATGTCGCCGGGCGAGTGGGCGGACTACATCTCCCGCGTCAACGCGCAGACCTCGGACCTCGATCAGCTCGAGGCCTCGGTCGACGCCTTCCTGACCGAGAAGCGCGCGCGCGAGGAGGGCAAGGCGGAGCTCAAGGAACAGCAGAAGAAGCTCGCCGGCACAGAGAGCCTGTACCGCCAGTACCAGGACTACCTCGTGAAGAAGAAGGCTGCCACCGGAAGAATCGTTCCAGCTCGTGGGGGGCCGGTGCGGATTCCGGCCACTCAGTCACAGCTCGACGCGGCGGCGGCCGCCGAGAAGAGCCTGACCGACGCGCTGGTCGTCTCCGGCTTCCCGGGCGGGATCCCTGAGTACGAGACCGCGCTCCGCGATTTCCTGAAGGCGTTCGAAGCGCAGGCATTGCAGATCGGTTTCGACGTGCTCGATCGCTACGACAGCTTCCTCTACCACCAGGAGCAGCTCTACCAGAGCGACGTCGTGATCTCCGCGCTCTACGACAGCCTCGCGCCGTTCCGCGAGGCGCAAGGCGAGTTCGCGAAACAGAAAGAGATCATGGACACGGCCAACGCCGAGTATAAGGGCCAGTCCGAACAGAGCCGGCTTCCGGGCTCGGGCCATATCCGGCCCGATCCGGCGCTCAAGGAGAAGGCCGACGCCGCGCACGACCAGGCCAAGATCGCCAAGGGAAAGGCCATCTCCACCGTGCAGGGCGTCACCAGCGCGCATCCGATCTTCAGCGAAGAGCATCTCCCGCTAACGCGCCGCATCGACAAAGAGCAGCTGGCCAAAGCCGATCCGGGAGGCATCAAGGCCCTCCTCCAGAAACACATCGCCGACCGCCGCACGGACGTGCGCGACACGCGCGCGGACCTGAAGTCCGATCCTGAGCTGATCTACAAGATGCCTGAGCTCTTCGCCGAGGCGGCCCAGCAGTTCGACGTCGTTCCGGGCTCGGTCTTCTACGAGATCGTCCAGGAAAAGGCGAAGCAGATCGAGCGGGACGAGCTGGTTCTGGCCATCCTGATCGCCGTCCTCGGCGTCGCCTTCGCCATCATGACCTTCGGTACGGGCGCTATCGCCTTGATCGGGGCGGGCGGCGGGCTGCTCGTGAGCGGCGGCACGGCCTACCGCGAGTTCGAGAAGTTCCGGATCGCCTCGAGCGCGGCGGGAAGCGGTCTCTCGTCCACCGAGCCGAGCCCGATGTGGCTGGTGCTGTCGGTCGTCGGCGTGGTCATCGACGCCGCGTTCGCCGTCCGGGTCGTGAACGCTTTGCGCGGCCCGGCCATGGCGCTGGAGGCGACGGGCGATCTCGACGCCTTCCGCAAGGCGGTTCAACTGCTCGAGCAACAAGGAGAGATCAACGCCAGGATCGCGCGCAGCGTCGAGGTGGCGGGCGAAGCGCGGGAGGCCTACAAAGCCGCGACGCGCGAGTTCCTGAAGGCCTCGAGCAAAGGCGCCTATTCGGTCCCCGGCCCGCTGGCGGATCCCGACGTCTATGTGGCCGTTGTGAAGATGGCCGCCGCCAAAGGACGTCAGGGCTACGAGTCCGTCCAGCAGTTCATTCTCGAGCTGAACAGGCTCCGCGTCGAGGCGAAGCTCGCGGAGCTGGGCGGTGAAGAGCTGGTCATCGCCAAGAAGGCGTTCGAGGAAGGCACCGAGAGCGCCAAGATCGGTACGTACTCGACGCGCATCCAGTGGGGCATTCACAACGTGGAAGCGCGTCCGTTCGGCAAAGGGTTCTTTGGCAAGCGCACGCCGCAGACCAAGGCGCGCGTCGACGCGTACGAGTTGAAGATCAATCCGAACAACGAGAGCTTTTTTCTTCCGCATCCGGGCGGCGGCTATGTGCAGTTCGAGAACGTCGCCTCCACGACGGTGCAGGACGGCAAGCTCGTGATGAGCGCGAAATCGCAATATCACGTGGCGGACATGCCGTCGTTCGCGAAGGAAGGCGTGCTCGCCGCGGCGCGGCGGCAGGTCGCGGCAGCGGACGCGGCCGGTTACTCGGTCGAGTGGCTGGTGTCCGAACAGAAAGCGCTCACGCAACTCCAGGATCTGTTCACCGCAGAAAACGTGAAGGTCACGCTGAGGCTGCTGCCTGAGTAGAATGGCGAACATGGACGTACTGATGCCGGAAGACGCACTCACTCCGCTCGATGCTGAGGCGATGCGACGAATGAAGACACGTCGTCCGCTGCTGGCCATCGACGTGAGCACCGAAGGCGACGCGGGAGTGGCACTCGCGCGCGCGTTGCTCTTCGAGCATTGGCGCGAGCTCGCCGGCGAACTCGATTCGAGCACAGCGTTCTACAACCGTTATTTCTGGTTTGTCCGTTTCGCGACGCTGTGGCAGGCCGCGCATGGTTACGACGCGGGGATCGAGCAACAGGCCTTTCAGCTCACGGATGAAGCAGACTTCGATCTCGACTGGGACTTGCTGGAGGAGCTGAATACCCGCGCCAGGAGCGTCACTCCGTAATACTGATGAAACCCCTTACGGGGCCGGCGGCAACGCCGCGGTGAGGTCGATCACGAGCTGCGAGGGGACCCGCTGCCCCAGCATTGAATCGGGAATGCCGTTCATCCTGGCCGGCATCTGGATGGTCGTTCTCAGTCTCATCCAGTTACGCATCCCCCTGCGCAGGCGCGCCTGGTCGACGCCCGCGGGAGGGTTCTGATACAGCTCGACGAGCGTCTGCACGGCCGCGGTTCGTGCGGCCGTGCTGGCAGCCTCGTAGTAAACCGCCAGGTTCACGAACCCCGGCCGTCCCTCGGAGAGAGGGATGTCGAGGCTCTGGGGGAAGTACCGCCGGAAGTCGTTCGACCAGACGCGCACTTCCGCATCGGCACTGCTTGCGCCTGGCGTATCGGTCATGCCCTGGGCGATGTCGAACTCGTGCTCCGCAGTGATCCGGACGTCGAACATGCGACCGGCCTCCAGCGTCTTCGGCCCCAGAATCGAATAGTTGGGCGGCCCGCCCCGATTAAAACTGAAGCCGGCGTTATCCGCCAGACTTCGACTTCTCCTGCTTGCTCCGCTCCCCGTCACGTAGACCTTGTCGTTCAGGCGTTCATCAAAGTTCACTGCTGGAGTGGGCTGATAGTCCGCCGCGACGACCTCGGTCGGATTGGACGCGCCGGCCTGAACCACGCGGATGTTCAGATCGCAGAGCGCCTGCTGCGCGAGCGTGGTCATGGCAGCGGCCCGCGCCGTCCTGTCGGTAAGCGCCTGCGCGGCGGTGACCGCCGTGCTCCATTGCGCGGGATCAATGGTCGTGCACGTCATGCGTGCGGCCGCGGGGGGCGTGGTTGGACGGGCGGGTGTGCCCCCACAGCGCCGCAGGCCGAGACCTGAGCGCAGCCGCGGCATCGCGTTGCGGGCGATCGATTTCGCGCCGGTCCAGACGGAGACCATCGCGTGAACGGCGGAGTGATCGGCATCTTCCTCGACGGCGCCCGACGCGCTGCCGCCGCTGCTCTGCTGCACCACGTGCGCGAGCTCGTGCGCGATGAGCGCGTCGCCAACGAGCGTGTTCGGGCGATATTCGCCCGCGGCGAAGCCGATGTCGCCGCCGAGCGTGAACGCGCGTGCGCCCAGCGACGAGGACACGGTGGCCGCCGTGCTGTCTGCGTGGATGCGCACTCGGGAGAAGTCGTAGCCGAATGCGCTCTCCATCCGTCCGCGCACGCCACTCTCGAGCGGCGCGGCGCCGCCGAGACTCGAGGACGCCAGCGCAACATCAGCGGGAGTGGCGGCTCCGTTTTCGCGTTTGAAGAGCAGCCTTCCGATGCCGCTCGCAATTCCTGCCACTCCGCCGCCGAGCATGCCCAGCACTCCGCCCGCACCGCCGCCCGCTTCGCCGGCCAGCTCCGGCGGCACGCCGCTCATGTCGCCGGTCGTCGCCCATCGCGACACGCCCTCGGTGACGCGGCGCGTAACCAGCGGGATGTAGTCGCGCGCGCCGGTGACGCCCGCCGGGTCGATGTAGCGGCGGATGGCCTGCTCGACGCGCGCGGCCGGCATCGTGCGATAGCGCGAGAATGCGCGCTCGACGAAAGGACACCCTTCCGTGGAACGCCCGACGCGCGCGAGCTCGGCGTCCGCGGCAATGCACGAGGACTGTTGCAACTCGTCGAGGAACTCAGTCCTGCGCATCTGCCCGGCAGCGAGTTGCGCGTCGTCTTCCATTAGGAACCCGCCGGCGACGGCGTCCGCGGTCCGATCGGCTTCGACCTCGGCCGCATCCGTCGGCGCACTCGCCGACGCTTCCTGCCGCTGCAGCGCAAGGCCGGAGCGCTGCTGGATCGTGTGCGTGAGCTCGTGCGCGAGGAGGTGACGTCCCGCCGGCGTGGCCGGCGCATATTGTCCAGCGCCAAAGACGACATGGGAGCCGACGGTGTATGCGAGTGCGTTGACGCTCCGTGCCGACTCCGCGGCGTTTGCGCCGGTGTGAACGCGCACCGAGCCGAAGTCGTGGCCGAAGCGCGACTCCATGTCGCGGCGCACGGCTGAATGGAGCGGTGCGCCGTGCGTGGGGACAGGCGCGGCTATCCCCTTCCCTTGCGCCGACGGAGCTTTCATCGGAGATAGACCAGCTTCCAGGATGTGCGACGGTCGTCCACAAACCCAGTGATGGGCATGACCGCGTACGGCTCGCCCGACCGGTGCTTGACAAAGCCCGCCTCGACCACGTCGGACGGCCCTCTCGTGGCGAGCATCTCGGCGATGCCGTTGTCGGGTCCGAGGACGGTCAGCTCGAACTCCGTCGCGGTGCACCGCCCTTTCAGGACGCGGCGCACGTCGCACCCGAACACCATCGCATAGCCGATGGCCCCGGATGGCGCAACGATCAGCTCGAGAACCAGATCGGCCTGTTCCGAGGCGTTCACCATGACGGTTGTCCATGCGTCACGACCGGCGCGCGCGGCGGCCGGCGGCCCCGCGTGATGGCATCCACGAGCAGTTGGATGGTCGAGGTCTTCACGCGATCAACGGTACGGAAGAATGGGGCGTTCACATCGAACGGGATGTCGGGCGGAGGCCAGAACGTGTACACCTCGTCGCCCGAGCCGGTGGCAAGCGCCACGTGGGCGAGGCCGTCAAAGAACACCAGCTCGCCTCGCTGCAGCGCCGCGCCGGGGGTGTATCCGGACGTCGCCCGGGTCAGGCGGCCCACCCAGTTCTCCATCGGATGATTGACGTACAGGTCATGGATCCAGAGCCAGTTGATCACGCCTGCCTGGTAGGCAGCGTACAGAATCATCTCCCAGCAGTTGATCGATGTGGCCGGCGTCAGCGGCGGAGCCGTCGTTTCGGTGTCGGCGAGCGCCCATCGCTGAAAGGTGTTGCCGGTCCCCGCCCCTCGGCCGCCCGAGCCCTGCCAAGCCGCGCGCTCGCCGAGCAGCCCCTGCATCTGGTGGGCGACCGCATCGTCGACCGCCGACTGCTCGATCCATCCTGTGAGTTGCCGCCCGCCGCTCGTCACTCGGACCTGCAGGTAGGCGCCGTTGCGCGCCAGGACCGTCACCCGCGCACCGTTGGGAAGGGTGGCCAGGATCTGCACCGCGGCTGGCGCCGCTGCCTGCGCGGCTGGCGCCACTGCCCGCGTAGCCGGCACAGCCGACTGCAGCTCGGCTTCGCGGATGAGGATGCCCTGACGCGGGAACTCCGAGGGCGACGAGCAGCGCTGCAGCCGCAGTCCGGCGCGCATGCGCGGCATGGCGCTGCGCGCGACCTTTTTCGCGCCGCCCCACACCGACATCACCGCACCGATCGCGGAGGAATCAGCATCCTCCTCGACGTCGTGCCTCGCGCCACCGCCGCCGCTGCTCTGCTGCACGACATGCGCGAGCTCGTGCGCGATGAGCGCGTCCCCGACCAGCGTGTTCGGTTGATATTCACCTGCTGCGAAGCCGATATCCCCGCCGAGCGTGAATGCACGTGCGCCGAGCGAGGACGACATGCTCGCGCCGGTGCTGCCCGAATGCACGCGCACGCTGGAGAAGTCGTAGCCGAAGGCGCTCTCCATCCGCCCGCGCACGCCGCTTTCCAGCGGCGCTCCGCCGCCCAGGCTCGACGACACCATCGCCGCCTCGGCCTGAGTGGCCTCGCCCCCTTCCCGTTTGAAGAGCAGGCGGCCGATGCCGCCGGCCAGCGCCGCCAGTCCGCCGCCGAGCAGGCCCATGATTCCGCCGCTGCCGCCCATCGCGCCGGCTGCGAGCTCGGGAGGGACACCGCTCATGTCGCCAGTCTCGGCCCAGCGCGCGACGCCTTCCGCGACGCGGCGCGTGACGCGTGGGATGTAATCGCTCGCGCCGGTGACGCCGGCCGGGTCGATGTAGCGGCGAATGGCTTGCTCGACGCGCGCGGCCGGCATCGTGCGATAGCGCGAGAACGCGCGCTCGACGAATGGGCAGCCTTCCGTGGAACGCCCGACGCGCGCGAGCTCGGCGTCGGCGGCGATACACGAGGAGCTCTGCAACTGGTTCAGGAACTCGGTCCGGCGCATCTGCCCGGTACCGGGTTGCGCGTCGTCTTCGACGAGGAACCCGGCGGCGACGGCGTCGGCCGTCCGATCGGCTTCGATCTCCGCCACGTCGGTTGGTGAGCTGACGGCCGCGTCCTGCCGCTGCAGCTTGAAACCGGATCTCTGCTGGATCGTGTGCGTCAGCTCGTGCGCGAGCAGGTGCCGGCCCGCGGGCGTCGACGGTGCGTACTGACCGGCGCCGAAGACCACGTGCGAGCCGACGGTGTAGGCCAACGCCCCGACGCTCCGTGCCGACTCCGCAGCATGTGCGTCGGTGTGGATGCGCACGCTGCCGAAGTCGTGGCCGAAGCGCGACTCCATCTCCCGGCGGGCGCCTCGCTCGAGCGGCGTGCCCGCGGTGCCGAGCACGTCCCCGACACTCTCCGGCACGTCACGAACTGCGGGCGCGACCGCGCGACGCTGCAGTTTCTTCTGGTCGCAATCGTCGCAGGCGCCGGTCAACGCGCCCGCTCCCCCGCCGCAAGCGCACTTGGGCTGCAGCGCGAACGAAGCAGGAGGAGACGCGACCACCGCCTGCCGTTGTGACTCCGCGCGACTGTCGGATTTGCCGCCGCTGCCGCTCATGAGCGGCTCCGGTTCAGCTCGCGGCTCACGAGTCTTCGATTCCATCGCAGCAGTGCGGGAAACATCTCAGGAGGATTGTTCGCGCGGGGCGAAGGTCTTGCCCTGCGCGGCCGGTCGTGAGGCGTTCATCGCTTGCTTCCTTCCGAGCCGCGTGCAAACGTGCCGTAGATCGCGTCCGCAGCCGCCGTGCCAGTGCGCGTCGCGCCGCCGAACGAGATCGAGCCCGCGTCGATCGCGCTCACGCTGGCGAGCGACGCAGGCACGCCGCGCTCCGCCAGCACTTCGCCGAGTCGCGCACGCAGCGCCTCGGCGATCTCGTAGCGCTGGTGCGGCGCGAATCCCTCCAGCACCAGCTCCTCGATGTGCAGCTCGATGTTCCCGAATCCAGAGAACGAGCGCACTTCACCGGCACCCGGGTGATCGGCGGCCCGATCTCCTCGCGCTGATCGACCGTACTTCACGCCAGCGCTCCGATCTCGCCGGCCGGCTTCTCCAGCTTCGCGTACTCGATGTGCGCGGCGTGCGCGATGTGCTGCATGCGCACCGGCTGCCCGTCCGCCGCGGCGAGAAACGCCGCCTGCAGGGCGATGTTCCGGATGCTGCCCCCCGCCACGTTCAGCCGCGCCAGGCGGTCCACGTCGATGCCCTCGGTTGGTGCGAGCGTGGGGAATACGCGCCGCCAGATCTCCGCGCGCTGCTCGGAGTCGGGGAAAGGGAACTGGACGGCGAAGCGGATGCGCCGCAGGAAGGACGTGTCCAGCACGCTCTTGAGGTTCGTGGTGAGGATGGCCAGCCCGCGGTACGACTCCATTCGCTGCAGTAAATAGCCGACTTCGATGTTGGCGTAGCGGTCGTGGCTGTCGCGAACCTCGCTCCGCTTGCCGAAGAGCGTGTCCGCTTCATCGAAGAGCAGGATCGCGCCGCTCGCGTCGGCAGCGTCGAAGACGCGCCGGAGATTCTTCTCCGTCTCCCCGATGTACTTGTTCACGACCTGACTGAGATCGATGCGATAGAGGTCGAGCTCGAGCTCGCGCGCGAGCACTTCCGCGGCCATGGTCTTGCCTGTCCCGCTCGGGCCGTGGAACAGCGCACTGATGCCGAGGCCGCGGGCGGACTTCGCGGCGAAGCCCCAGTCCTCGTACACCATGCTGCGGCGTTTCACCTGCGCGGTCATGGCCCGGAGGACGTCCTTCTGCGGACCCGCGAGCACGAGGTCGTCCCACGAGGCGGCGGGCTCGATGCGCTGCGCGAGCTCGTCGATGCGCGTGCGTGCCTGCGCGCGGCACGTGCGCCACAACGCGCGCGCCAGATCGCCGTCATCGGCGGTGCGGGCCTGGGCGATCGCGGTCTCGATCGCGCCCGGCTCCAGCGAGAACTGCGAGGCCAGCGATTCCACTGCGCCGTCGAGCTCCTCCGCGGCCGGCCCCAGGGCCGTGCGCCAGAGCGTGACCTGCTGCGCGAAAGGGGGACGGCCCACGTCGAACCGCAGCGTCGGACGGCTGAGGATGCGGCGCGGCTCGCGCGCCGAGAGGATCAGCGTCGCGCCCAGCGACTCGATGAGCGACGTCAGCGGCCGTTTCGTCTCCACGTCTTCCGTCTCGATCATGAGCACGGCCCGGCTCAGCACCGCCTCGCGCTCCCACAACCGCGCGAACGCCTCGCGCTCGCTGATGGTCTGCGGCACGTCGTTGCCGTCGAGTAGGAAGAGGCGCATGCCCGCCGCGGCGCACGCGCGCGCGGCCACGGCGCGGCGCGACAGCGCGCCTTCGTCGCCGCAGAGCTGGATCACCGGCACCGGCTGCGACTCCGGCGTGTTTCGCCACACCTCGGCGATGCGCGTCGCAGTCTGCGCATGTACCGGCGCGGGCGTGCGCTCCGAGGCGGTGAGCTCGGTCAGCCACTGCAGCCGCGCGTCGACGTACGAGACGCCGGTCAGGTAATGCAGCACGCGCTCATCGATCTGCAGCCGGCTGGCGGTGAGGAGATCGCCCGGCGCGACGTCGATGAGCCTCCAGCGCCGCAGCGGTGCGGCGGGCGTGAGCGCGCTCCAGTGCGCGTCGTCCAGCGCGGCCAG
>JANMSA010000198.1:0-4898 GCA_031388865.1 Acidobacteriota bacterium
CATTCTTCCAGTACAACCACGCGCTGATTCTCGATGGCCTCAACAAAGCGGTTGAGATTGCAAAGCTGCCGGACCCCGAACACTTACGAGCCTGGGCCAAGCATCAGAAGGACACAAAACCGCCGGACGGAATGATCCTTCGTGCGCTCGGCTCCGCCACGGATGGGAAAACCGTGCAGCTCAGATGACCGACCACTGACGACCGACAACAGCCCGCTACCGGCACTCCGCAAACACCCGCACAATCGCCTCCGCGCTGCGCCTCGCGTCTTCCGCGGTCGTCGACCAGTTTGAGACCGAGATGCGCATCGCGGCCACTCCCTGCCATGTGGTGCCGCTGAGCCAGCAGGTGCCTTCCTGCTGCACGCCTTCGATGACGCGCCGGGTCAGGGCGTCGTCGTCTCTGAAGCGGACGAGCACTTGATTCAGCACGACGTCGTTGAGGATCGAGATCCCTTCCACCGAGCGCAGGAGGTCCGCCATCTGCCGGGCATGCGCGCAGCAGCGATCGACCAGTGCTTCGATGCCCAATCGACCCAGCGAGCGCACCGCCGCGTAGACGGCATTGGCGCGCCCGCGTCTGGAGAACTCCGGCACCCAGTCCACCGAGTCGCGCTCGACGCCCTCCGTCTGCACCAGGTACGCTGCGGTGACCGTCATCGCGGCCCGGTGGTCCTCGGGATGCCGTACGATCGCCAGACCTGAGTCCTGCGGAACGTTGAGCCACTTGTGGGCGTCCGTGGCCCACGAGTCGGCCAGTTCCACTCCGTCCGCAAGGGAACGCAGCATCCTGCTGGTCCGGGCCCAGAGGCCGAACGCGCCATCGACGTGCAGCCACGCTCCATGCTCCTGCGCGATCTCGCTGATCTCGCGAAGCGGATCGATCGCGCCCGTGTTCACATTCCCGGCCTGCGCACAGAGAATCGTGGGACCCGAGAGATTCTCCAGCAGGCGGCGCAGACGGTCGGGACGCATCCGCCCCTGCCTGTCCGACTCGACGCGTAGCAGCGCACGGGTCCCGAGACCCAGGTAGCGCATGGCGACATCGATGGTCGCGTGCGATTCGGCGCTGGTGACCACGTGAACGCGGGGCGCCCCCTGCAGACCGTCCTCTTCGACGTTCCACCCCGCGCGCCGAAGCACACCGTGCCGTGCAGCAGCGAGGCAGGTGAAATTTGCCATCTGACCACCGGTGACGAATCCCATGCTCGACTGGCGCGGCAGATCGAACAGCTCCAGCAGCCACTCCCGCGCGACCTCCTCGATGACCGAAGAGACAGGCGACGTCGCGTAAATGCCGGGGTTCTGGTCCCAGGCGGTGGTGAGCCAGTCCGCCGCCAGGGCGACCGGCAGGGTGCCGCCGATGACGAAGCCGAAGTAGCGCGGGCCTGGACATCCGACCACGCCGCGCTCCGCTTGCGCCGCAAGGGCATCGATGACCACCGAGGGCGCGTCGCCCTCATCCGTCAGCGCGACGCGCAACCCCGAAAGCAGCTCTTCCCGCGTAGCGCGCGCGCCTACGTGGCGAGCCGGCATCGAGCGGAGAAACTCAGCGGCGTGATGATGGGCGAGCTCGAGAAGGGCTTCGTCGACAAATCCAGCACGGCTCATGTCCGGCAACATAGTGTTACACTCGTGGCGCGTCAAGTATGACGCTCCTGATATGACAATCTGGTCTCCCCGTCTGGAAGACACGAGCGCCCCGATCTACGGACGCATCGCGGATGCGTTGGAACGGGACGTGCGGGCCGGCGTGCTCATTTCCGGCAGCCAGCTCCCCACTCACCGCGACCTGGCTCGGAATCTGGGAATCACCTCAGTGACCGCTACGCGCGCCTATGCCGAGGCGGCGCGGCGCGGGCTGGTGGAGTCTTCGACGGGACGAGGGACGTTCGTGCGTCTGGCACGGCGTGAGGCTACGGTCGCCACGGAGATCGACCTGGCCACAAACACGGTCAACACGGCGCTCCCCTTCCCCTCGCCCGCAATGCTGCAGCGCGCCGGGGCGATGCTCGTCAACGCCACGTATGCCGTAGGCGTCGGAACGGAGCGCCACCGCGCGGCGGGCGCGGCATGGATCGGGCGCCGCACCGACCCCGCTCGCGTCGTCGTGACCGCGGGCACGCAACACGCGCTGTTCCTGGCGCTGGCGGCGACGACGAAGCCCGGCGACACCGTCTTCACCGAAGCTCTGACCTACCACGGCGTCAAAGCCGTGGCGGCGCTGCTGCACCTGCGGCTCGAGCCGCTGCCGCTCGATCGTTACGGCGTCCTTCCCGACGCTCTCGATCGAGCGGCGCGCGCGCGCACAGCCAGGGTGCTTTACACCATCCCGTCGATTCACAATCCCACCGCGATCGTCATGCCAGAGACCCGGCGCCGCGAGCTCGCCGGCGTCGCGGAACGCCGCGGTGTCACGATCATCGAGGACGACGTCTCCGGCTTCCTGCTCGAGAAATCACCGCCACCGATCGCCGCGTTCGCACCGGACCGCACCATTTTCATTACCGGCCTCGGGAAGGCCATCACCGCGGGTCTGCGGGTCGGCTACCTCGTGGCTCCCGACGCGATCCTGCCGCGAGTGCAGAACGCTCTCGCCGCAAGCGTGCTTTTCGGATCGCCGGTCGTAGCCGAACTGGCCGCCACCTGGATCGAGGACGGCACGGCCGCGAAGGTCGTGGAGCAGAAGCGCGGCGAGATCGCCCTCCGCCAGCGCGCAGCAAAGCGCATCCTGGAGAACGCTGGAGGCGATCCGCGCTCGCTGCATCTCTGGATGGAGCTCCCCCGCCGCTGGACTGCGGACGCATTCGTCGAAGAGGCGCGGCGGCGGCACGTGCGGATCGCCAGCGCCTCGACCTTCGCCGTCACTCCCGACATTCCCCGCGCGGTGCGAATCAGTATCGGCGCGCCCTCGAGCATCGCCAGCCTCGAGGCAGCGCTGCACGTCCTCGCCGGGATTACCGAGGAACGGCTTCAGGAGCCGGTGGTTTGACGCCAGTCCCCCAGGGTGCAACAGGAATCTTCTGAGCGGTCCAGCGTTTGGTAGGCCCGTGACGAACCGACAGACGCGTGAGATCCGGATCGGCAACGTGAAGATTGGTGGGACGAATCCCATCGCCGTGCAGTCCATGGCCGCAACGCGCACGGTGGACATTCCTGCCACGATCCGGCAGGTCGAGTTGCTCGAGGCGGCCGGCGCCGACGTGATCCGCATCGCCGTCGACAACCCGAAGGACGTGATCGCGCTCGCTGAGATTCGCGCCGCGCGTCCGCACGCGAATCTCTCCATCGACCTGCAGGAGAACTACCGTCTCGCCGAAAAGGTCGCGCCCTTCGTCCAGAAGCTGCGCTACAACCCCGGTCACCTCTATCACATCGAGCGCGACAAACCGGTGCACGAGAAGGTCCGGTATCTGGTCGACGTGGCGCGCGAGCACGGCTGCGCGATGCGCATCGGTGTCAACGCCGGCTCCGTCGATCCCGAGAAGATTGCCAAGTACGCGAAAGAAGACAACATCACTCCGATGCTGGAGTCTGCACTCGAGCATTGCGCGATGCTGGACGATCTCGACTTCGATCAGTACTGCGTCTCCATCAAGGACTCGGATCCCAACAAAGTCATCGACTCGAACATCCGCTTCGCCGAGGCCCGCCCGGACGTGCCTCTGCACCTCGGCGTGACGGAGGCGGGCATGCCGCCTGACGGGATCATCAAGACGCGCATCGCCTTCGAGCAGCTCATCACCCGCGGCATCGGGGACACCATCCGCGTGTCCCTGACCCTGCCGTTCGAGAACAAGGGCGACGAGATCACCGTCGGGCGCCAGATTCTCGACGACATCGCCTCCGGACGCTTCCGTTCCGTGCCGCGATTCGAGCACAAGGGTCTGAACATCATCAGCTGTCCCTCGTGCTCCCGCGTCGAAAACGAGGCCTTCATCGACCTCGCCCACAATGTGCGCGGGATGAGCGAGTACGCGAAGGAACACGACATCACCATCGCGGTCATGGGTTGCCGCGTGAACGGCCCCGGCGAGACGGACGACGCGGACCTGGGCATGTGGTGCGCGCCGAGCTACGTCAACCTCAAGCGGGGAACCGAGTCGCTGGGCCACTACACCTACGGAGAGATCCTGGGCCGGTTGCGCATCGAGCTCGACAAGCTCATCGAAGAGAAGCAACTCTCAGGAGCGGCACGTTGACGCGTATTTACTTCCTTCTGATCCCGGTCGTCGTGATCATCCTCGATCTCTGGACGAAGGCCCTCGTTCTGCAGCGGCTCGCACTCCATGAGGCCATCCCGGTGATTCCGAAGTTTTTCCAGATCGTCCACGTCCGGAACACCGGCGCCGCGTTCGGGCTGGGCGCGAACGCTTCTTCCAAGCTCGTCCCGATCCTTCTCAACGTCGGTGCGATCGCGGTGTTCTGCATGGTGGTCGTCTACGCCTTCCGCACGGCCGTGACGGAGCGCGTCCTGCAGACCGGACTGCACCTCATCCTCGGCGGCGCGGTCGGCAACCTGCTGGACCGGGCCTTCCGGGACGGTGACGGCTTCCTGGGCGGCGGTGTCGTCGACTTCATCGACGTGCAGTGGTACCCGATCTTCAACGTGGCCGACATGGGCGTGGTCCTCGGGGCCCTGCTCCTGCTCTTCGCCACCGCCCGCTACGGCGACGGCGACGAGGCCGAGGGTGGGGCGGACGCCGAGACGACCGATGACGGCGCCGAGCTGAGCGCCGATCAGCCCGCTGACCAACCGGCTGACGGGGCCTGATGGCGGCGGCCGAGGAGCAGCGACTGGACCGACGGGTGGCAGCCGAGGCCGGCTGCAGCCGTTCTGTGGCCCACGAGCTGGTACTGGCCGGCGCGGTCCAGGTCGACGGCCGGGTGGAGCTCCG
>JANMSA010000623.1:0-3501 GCA_031388865.1 Acidobacteriota bacterium
CGATTCAAGCGGAGCTCGCACGAGGCGTCGCCGCTGCCGTTCGCATTCAGGTCGCTCCCGCGCGGACCAGGCCTCATCGCACTGCCGGTCCGGTCACCCCCGCCGGTCGTGACGCTTTTCTACGCGGCCGTCATCACCTCGCTCTGGGCACCGCCAAGGACCGTTTGAAAGCGGTCGAGCTGATGGAGCTGGCGCTGGTCTCGGATCCTGATTCCGCGTTGCTGCACAGTGAGCTGGCGAGGGCGCTCCTGTCGATGTCCACCATCGATTATCCACCCCACGAGGTGGTGCCGAAGGCTCGCGTCGCAGTGGAGAAGGCGCTGCAGCTGGACGAAACGCTGGCCGAGGCGCACGACACCTTCGCCACGATGCTCCTCGAATACTACTGGGACTGGCCGGCCGCGGAGCGCGAGAGCAGCCGGGCCATCGAACTGGATCCAAACTTCGCTCGAGCGCGGGCCGTGCACGCCACGCTGCTGGTCTCGGCCGGTCGTGCCGCGGAAGGGATGGAAGAAGCGCGACGGGCCCGGGCACTCGACCCCGTCGCCCCCGCTCAGCATCGGAACTTTCTCCTGCAGCTGTTCTCCGCGCGACGGTGGGACGAGGCGCTGGAGCAGTCTCGGAAGGTGATCGAGCTCGACCCGAAATACGATCTCGCCTACGCGGTCACAGGACTTGCTCATCTGGCGCGGAACGAAACCGCACCGGCGCTGGCGGCTGCAGACAAGGTCCTCGCCACATCCAAGGTGCCCGTGCCCCGGGCTATTGCTGCGTACATCCATGCACGCACGGGTCGCGAAGAGTCCGCGAGAGAACTGGTGAAAGAGCTGGAGGCTGCTGCTGAAAAGCGGTTCGTCTGCTTTTTCAATGTGGCCACCGTTTACGCGGCACTGGGAGAAAAGGACAAGGCCTTTGATGCGCTCGAACGAGCGATCAGAGACCGCTCCGGCTGAATGATCTGGCTCGGGGAGGATCCCCGACTCGACAACATTCGCGATGACCCTCGATATCCCGCTCTCCTGCGACGCGTCGGAGTTCCGACCCGTTCGCGCCCCGGCACCACCGCCGGTGACCTGTCTCGTGGCTTGGTCCGCTGCAGCTGAGCCGTTTCTGGAAACGGGCTGAGCCCAACCGAGCAGTGCGATGCTTCCCCTGATACCGGGGGCGCTGGCGAGGTCACGTCCAACCCTGCGGGCTCTTCCGTATCGGGGCCTCGATGCACGACGGTCCGTCATCGCCAGAGGCCATTCACCTGGGGACACGCCCTCCGGCTACCCCGCAGAACCCGGCACAGCGAGTGCACTCATCGAGTTAGTTATTCTGAAGGAGGATCGCATGAAACCATCAGCTCCAACCTCTCGTCCGCTCTTCGCCTTGATGCTCGCGGTATCGCTCATGGCTGGGGTGGCTCAGGCCCAAACGCAGATCAAGTCGGGCTGGAACATGTTCAGCCCTCAGCAGGATGCCGAGATCGGCGCCCAGTCGGCCGCCGAGGTGGAACGGCAACTGCCGATCCTGCGCGACGCGAGCGTCGAGAACTACATCAATCGCATCGGTCAGAAGCTCGCCGCCAATGCCGGTGGACCGCAGTTCCAATACCGCTTCCGGGTCATCAACGCTTCGGACATCAACGCGTTCGCGCTACCGGGCGGATTCATCTACCTGAACCGCGGCATCATCGAGAACGCGCGGAATGAGGGCGAAGTCGCGGGAGTGATGGCGCATGAAATCGCGCATACCGCGCTCCGCCACGGAACGCAGCAGGCCTCCAAGGCGTACGCGTCCCAGGCGGGGCTGCAGATCCTCGGTGGTCTGCTCGGCGGCAAGGTCGGCAACAACACGGCCCAGATTCTGAACACCGTCGGCGGAGTCGGGATGAACGCGTTGTTCCTCAAGTTCAGCCGCAATTTCGAAACGCAAGCTGACATTCGCGGTTCGCAGATTCTGGCCGCCAGCGGGTACACACCCGCGGACATGGTGAGCTTCTTCCGGCAGCTGGAGACCGTCAGTTCCGCGAAGAAGACCACCTGGATGTCGAGCCATCCGGCGCCGCCGGACCGCATCGCGCGCATCGAGCAGGAGCGTCAGCTCCTGAAAGAGTCATCGACACCGACGCAGAATACGCAGCAGCTTGCAGAGATCAAGGCGGACCTTCGCCGGATGGGCAACGCTCCCACGACGGCGCAGATCGCTCAGGGTGCGACCGGGGGCAACAGACCGCAGACCAGCAGTGGTGGCAATGGCACCGTCGGCCGGGTCGAGGCACCTTCGAGCTCCTGGCGGCAGTACTCGAATCGCGGCGGCGCTTACGCCATCGCGTATCCCTCGAACTGGAAGGTGTATGAGAGTGGAGGATTCGGCGTGACGATCGCCCCCGAGGGTGGTGTCGGAAACGTTGGTGGCCGCAGCGAAGTCGTGTACGGCGTGATCGTGAATCACTACGAGCCGTCGGGCAACTCGTCCCGCAACTCGTTGCGCAGCTCCGGCAGCGTCACGATGCAGAGCGCGACGAACGATCTCATCGCGCAGGTCCAAGAGGCCAGCCCTCACCTCAAAGTGATCAGCGGCTCGGGCCAGCAGCTCGAAGTCGACGGGAAGACCGGGCTCGCAGCCAGCTTGCGGGGCCGGAACCCGAACACGCGCCTCGACGAGCGGGTCACCCTCGTCACGCGTGCGCTGCCGGATGGCCACCTCATCTACGTCGTGTTCGTCACTCCGGAGGCTGAGGTTCGCAACTACAGCAGCGTGCTGAACAAGATCGTGCAGTCGGTGGACGTCGCGGAAGGCACTCGCCACTGACCCGAAGAATGCACAGCCCGGCCCGCGCGGCATTTGCCGTGCGGGCCCTGCGTTATGATTTGCCGGGGAGAAACTCTCAATGTACGACGAAATGATGGTCGCGCCGATGCGGCAGGAGCTCACGAAGCTCGGAATTCAGGAGACGCGATCGGTCGCCGAAGTGGACGCGGTGCTCGGCGAGAAGAAGGGCACCGTGCTCGTGATCGTGAATTCTGTCTGCGGATGCGCTGCAGGAATGGCCCGCCCCGCCGTAGCCATGGCACTCGAGCATTCGACGCTCCCCGACAAGATGATCACCGTCTTTGCCGGCAACGACCGCGAGGCCACGAACCGCGCCCGCGAGTACTTTGTCGGCTTCCGTCCGTCCTCTCCGTCGATCGCGCTGCTCAAGGACGGTCAGGTGGTCAAGATGTTCGAGCGCTGGAACATCGAGGGTCGTCACGCGCACGACATCGCCGCCGAGCTCACGACCGCGTTCGACCAGCACTGCCGCGAAACCGCCAGCGTGCAGTAACCGGTGGTGCGCTGGGCGCTCAACGATTGGCGAGTGGACAGCACGCTCCAGCTGTCATCCCGAGCGTGAGTCGAGGGACCTGGGCGGGAGGGGCATCAAATGCTCATGCCTGCGCCCCGCCCTCCCAGGCTCGACTCACGCCCGGATAACACGACTGTGGTCTGCTCGAGGGCGCCCCCTCATCCGCC
>JANMSA010000206.1:0-4785 GCA_031388865.1 Acidobacteriota bacterium
CGGATGGTCGGCATCCTCGACCTGCCGAACTCCGCCAGCAAGAGCATCGAAGTGCCGCTCAAGCCGATGCTCGGCCGGGTCGCGGTCGCGCCTGCGGGCCAGGAGGCGTTCGGCGGTCTCTGGCCCGGCGATTTCGGCGGGAACCTCGACGCATCCGACGTGCGAGAAGGTGTAACGGTCTACCTGCCGGTCTTCCATCCCGGCGCCCTCTTCTATTTCGGCGACGGCCACGCACTCCAGGGTGACGGAGAGATCGTCGGCTCCGGGCTCGAGACGACGATGGACGTCACGTTTCAGTTCGATGTGATCAAAGGCAAGCGCATCCGGTGGCCACGCGTCGAAGACGATACACACATCATGGTGCTCGGAAGCGTCCGGCCGCTTATCGACGCGCTGCGCATCGCCTACGTCGAGCTCATCGAGTGGCTTGTCGCCGACTACGGCTTCGAGAAGATGGAAGCCTTCCAGGTGGCGTCGCAGGTCGGCGAGGTGCGCGTCGCTAATGTCGTCGATCCGAACTACACCGTCGTGGCGAAGTTTCCCAAGAAACTGCTTCCGCCTAAGCGGTGACCACGGGCCGACCTGAAGGTCGGATCCACGGTTTGCGAGTGACGCGCCGCAGCGCTTGCGCCGGCGGGAAGGATCCCGCCGGCGCGACTATCACATCTTACACAGCGTTTTCTGTGCGGTCCGAGCCGAGCTGTTTCACGAGTTTGTTATACAAGCCGAAGATCAACAGCGTCGGGGCCCACTGTCCCACGAATAGGCTCGCGCTTTTGTTGCCCATCAGCTGCAGAGACGCCGAAACCGACATCGCGCCTACGGCCATCCACAAGAATGTGTCGGACGGCAACTTCGCCGTCTGGTCCTCGATGCTTTTTGCGAGAGCTCCTTCCGAATGCGCCTGAATATCGGTCTGCCGCTCGAGAGTCGTAGCCATCAATGATTCCTCCTCCTTCAAATCAATTCCTGAGTTCGATGGATGCAAGTAAAATGCCGCAAGCCGCACCGCGTTTACATCGGTCGGGATGATGCGTCGTTGCTGCTCAGGTGCAGATGTCGACTGCCGCTGCAACACTTCTGCGTATCAGATGGGTACGGTCTTCATTCGGCAGTGGCTCAGGAGGCAGGAACCAAAGTTGCAGCCACCGCTGTAACACTTCGTGCACCCAACCGACCCTAAAAATGATCCAGCAGAACAGGCTCTTCTCGTCGTTCTGGATGGCTGGGTTCGAGTCGGCGTGCCATATCAATGGCAAGGGGATCCGGCTCGACATGATTCACGCCACGCAGCACGACCGTTTCGTCGATGAGGACTACGCCAACCTCACCCGCATGGGCCTGGGGTCCGCCCGCGAAACCGTGCGATGGCACCTGGTCGAACGGACGCCGGGAGTATTCGACTTCTCATCCATGGATCCGATGGTCGTTGCCGGACAGCATCACGGCCTGCAAATCGTCTGGGACCTGTGCCACTACGGCTGGCCCGACGGGCTCGACATTTTTGCTCCCGAGTTCATCGATCGCTTCGCCCGATTTACCGGAGCGGTGGCACGGCACGTCCGCGACAGCTCGGACGGCGTGCCGCTTTATACGCCCATCAACGAAATCTCCTTCTTCGCTTGGGCGGCCGGGGAAGTCGGCTGGTTCCATCCCCACGCGAAGGGGCGTGGCGGAGATCTCAAGCGTCAGCTGATTCGCGCATGCGTCGCGGGGATCAATGCGATCTGGGACGTGGATCCGCGCGCTCGCGTGGTCGTTGTCGAGCCGGCGATTCATGTCGTGGCTCCTTTGGAGCGGCCGGACCTGGCCACGGAGGCCGCCGCGTATAGGAGCAGCCAGTTCGAAACCTACGAGATGCTGTCGGGTGCGCTGTGTCCGGAACTCGGGGGGGAGCTGCGGTATCTCGACGTGATGGGGGTCAACTTCTATCACGACAACCAATGGGAACACCCCGGCGGGCGGAAAATCGCGTGGCACGTGCATCCGCGGGACACCCGGTGGATGCCGTTTCACCACCTGCTGAAGGAAGTGTACGACCGGTATCGGCGGCCGATTTTCGTCGGAGAAACAAGCCACGTTGGCTCGGGCCGGGCGGATTGGATCCGCGAGCTGACGGATGAGGTCGTCCTGGCAATCGAGGCGGGCGTCCCGGTTGAAGGCGTGTGCCTCTATCCCATCATCGATCGGTTCGAGTGGGAGAACCCGCAGCACTGGCACAACAGCGGACTCTGGGACTTGACCGTCGACGGGCAAGGCAACTTGAGCCGGGTCCTCAGCGAGCCGTACGCGGCCGAACTTCGTCGCAGCCAGATGCGGCTCGGAGATGGCCGCACCGTGTCGGTCAGCCCTGCGGGCGAGGTGGCCTGACCCGAACGGGCCCCAGGCAACCGATGCGGCCGCTCTGTCATGCGGTCTGCGCGACGGCCCTGGGACGCGCACCGCCGAGCCGCTTGTAGAGCGTCAGCGACTGCGCCACCACCTGGTCCATGTTGTAGTACTTGTACGTCGCGAGCCGCCCTGAGAAGTGCACGGAGGGCGTGAGCTTCCCGAGCGCTTCGTACTCCCGGTACATTGCCGCATTTTCCGGCCGGGGCACGGGATAGTACGGATCCCCTTCCGCGCGCGGGTATTCGTACACGACGCTCGTCTTCGGATGTTCCTGACCGGTCAAATACTTGAACTCCGTGCAGCGCGTGTACGGATTCTCGTTCGGATAGTTCACCACGGGCGCGTCCTGGTATACGGCTTTTTCGTGGGTCACAAACTGGAATTCGAGCGAGCGGTACGGCAACCTCCCGAACCGAAAATCGAAGAACTCGTCGATCGGTCCCGTGTAGACCATCTCGCCGTACGGCACCACCTGCTCGATTTCACGGTAGTCGGTGTTCAGCATGATTTTGATGTTCGGATGCGTGAGCATCCGCTCGAACATCCGCGTATACCCGTGCATCGGCATTGCCTGGTAGGTGTCCGTGAAATACCGATCGTCGCGATTGGTGCGCACCGGCACACGCGCGGTAACCGTCGCGTCCAGCTCGGACGGATCGAGATCCCACTGCTTGCGTGTGTAGTTCCGGAAAAACTTTTCGTAGAGCTCCCGCCCCACCTTGCTGACGATCACGTCCTCCGAGGTGCGGATCTGGGACCTGGGCTCGGCGACGGATTGGAAGAACGCGTCCACCTGGAACGAGGTGAGATTCAGGCCGAAGAGCGTGTTCACCGTATCGAGATTGATCGGGATGGGCAGGAGCTGGCCGTCGACCCACGCACGCACGCGATGTTGGTACGGGCGCCAGTCCGTGAAGCGAGACAGGTATTCGAAGACTTCACGTGAGTTCGTATGAAAGATGTGCGGCCCGTACTTGTGGACGAGAATGCCGGCCTCGTCGTAATGGTCGTACGCATTCCCCCCGATGTGGTTCCGCTTGTCCACGATTAGCACTTTTTTTCCAGCACCGGCGGCGAGGCGCTCGGCCGCGACGGCCCCCGCGAACCCTGCTCCAACTATGAGGTAGTCAAACATACTGCCGCGTCCTTTCCTCGAAGGGCATCAATGTGGGCTGCCATCGCCTCCCATGTCGCGTCCCACGACATGGTCGAGAGCAGCCTGTCAGCGGACCGCTGGCGGTCCATGGCATCTTCGGCCATGGCCGCTTCGACCGCCGCGACGAAGTCGTCGGGGGCATCCGCAATCCTGGCAAGCCCGAGGTCACCGTACGGATGAACGACATCCGTGATGGAGGTCGAGACCACGGGCCGTCCGCCGGCGAGGTATTCCGGCGTCTTCGTCGGGCTGATGAAGCGCGTCGCCTCGTTGCGAGCGAACGGCAGCATCGCGACGTCCCAGCCGGCGAGGTATCGCGGCAGCTCCGCGTACGTCTTCTGGCCCAGGTAGTGGATGTTCCCCCCTCGCGGCAGTGCCGCCGGATCGATTTTCACGACCGGACCAAGCAGCACGAGGTGCCATTGGGGGCGTAACGCTGCGACGCCGGCGAGCAACTCCCGGTCCAGCCGTTCGTCGAGCACGCCAAAGAAGCCGATCCGGGGATGCGGAATCTCCCCCTGATCCGCCGGATCCACCGCGCCGAGCCCTCGCGCCGTCGCGAAATGCTCGACATCCACGCTGCTCGGGAAGGGATGAATGTTGGAATGCAGAAGCCGTTTCGATTCGTACAGGCTGCGGCCGCCTGTGAAAACCACGCCCGCGCGCTTCATGAGCGCACGTTCAGCATCCGCAAGGCCCGCTGGAGCGCCCGCAAAACCGGACAGCTCGTCCATGCAGTCGTAGACCACCACCGGCGCCTCGAGATGGTCGGTGAAATGGAGCGACATCGGGGTGTAGTACCAAAGCACCGCCGGTCGCACCTCCTCGGTCGCGATGACGTCGTTCAACAACGCCCGCAGGACCTCCGCTGCGTGGCCGCGGTGCGACTCGCTCAGATGCGGCACGACGACGCGCACGCCCGAGTCCGTCGCCGTTATCGCTGCATAAAAATCGTTGGAGGCGTCGAAAATCGGCTCTTCAAAAAAAAAGACGCGGCGTTCGCGAGCGCAGCGGTTCAGGAGGTGCTGAGGTCGCTGCACCACGAAATTCCATCGCAGATGGGAAAAACAGAGGACGTCATCGGACATGACCGCCTGATAATCAAAAGCTATGCCGGAGGAGCGATCACCCGCGCCTCATCCGGGAAAATGCGATTTTGCCGGGCAACCACTATCTCTCCCGCGGCGCGCGCCCGGCCGGGGTCAGCCATGGCGACGATGGCTCCGCCGAAACCTCCA
>JANMSA010000230.1:0-6832 GCA_031388865.1 Acidobacteriota bacterium
GGGATGGGTCTCGTCGAATTGAGTGAGGACTGGAGTTGCTCATTCGCGACTCGACGCTCCTGAAGAAACTTGACTCATCTGCGATGAGTTTTGACTCTCGAGGCCTCTAGTATGTGCACCCAATGAGACGGTTCCTGCCGCTGCTGTTGCTCTTCGTCAGTTGCGCTACTTCAGATGTCGCGTCGCGCATCGACGGCGTCCTCGCCGCGCATCCCGGGAAGTCGATTGCGGTTGCGTACTACGACCTCTCCTCCGGCTCGACGCTGCTGCGCAACGAGCGCGAGGTCTTTCATGCAGCGAGCACGATGAAGGTTCCGGTCATGCTCGGGATCTACGAAGCAGTGACCCGCGGCGAGCTGCGCCTCGACCAGCCTGTGCGCGTGAAGAATGAGTTCGTCAGCATTCTCGACGGCTCGACCTACGCGCTCGAATCGCGCGAAGACTCGGACGCCCCACTCTACGCAGAGGTCGGCACGGACCTCCCTCTAGCGGAGCTCGTGCGGCGCATGGAAGTGCGCAGCTCCAACCTGGCCACGAACATCGTCATCGAGCTGATCGGCGCTCCGCGGGTGATGCGCCTCATGAAAGAGATCGGCGCGAACGACATCCAGGTGCTCCGCGGTGTCGAGGACGACAAGGCCTATCACGCCGGCATGAACAACACGACGACCGCGTACGACCTGATGCTGGTCTTCCGCACGCTCGCCGAGCACAAGGCGATCAGCCCCGAGGCGTCGGCGGCGATGATCGACATCCTCGCTGCGCAGGAGCACAACGACGGCATCCCCGCCGGAGTCCCCGCCGGCACGAAGGTCGCGCACAAGACCGGCTCCATCACCGCCATCTCTCATGACGCAGGGCTGATCTTTCGCCCCGACGGCACCCGATACGTGCTGGTCGTCCTCACCCGCGGATTCGCCAAAGGGGACGAGGCCGAAAAGGTGATCGCCGAGGTCTCCAGAATCCTCTGGACGGCCCGCTGAGTATCAACTCGACGGCTCGCGGCTCTCTCGCGGAAACGCCGCCGGAGGTGGGTTCCACTCCCCTGCCTACCGCGCAACGACTCCGTAGCGCAGCGCGACCATCCGCGACGCGTGACCTGCCGCGAGCGTGACCACGAAGAAGTTGTCGTACTGGGACTCGGGGATGAACGGCGCGTCGCCGATGCCGAGCTCTTTCAGCACTTGCTGGGTGGTGTTGGAGTGGCCGACGACGACCACGATCTGCCCACTGTGTTCTTTCCGGATCCGCGCGACCACGTCGCCTGCATAGGTCGCACCGGTCTTGATCTCCACTGGCTGCAGCTTCTTCGCTTCCGCGAGTGGCACCGCGGTCTTCCGCGTCCGCTCCCAGGGCGTGGTGAAGATCGCGTCCACATGCGTGCCCGTAAGAACGCGCGCGAGCTCGCGCGCGCGTTCATGGCCTGCGTCGGTGAGCGGCGGATCCTTCAAGGCGGGATCGAGATTCTTCTCGCCGTGCCGGATCAGGATCACCGTCGTGACGGCAGCCGGCTCGTGGGCAGAGGCATTACAGGCGAGGGCAATGGCGACGACAACGGCCAGGGCACGCATGCGAATCATGATGACAGAATGCGCCGCATGATCGACCGCCGGAACTTTGCACGCCTGCTGTCTCTCGCCACCGCCGCTGCATCTGCCGGCGCAGCGCCTCGCATCGCGGCCGCACAGAAAAGGATCGTGAAGCCGAAGCGCCTTGCACCCGGCGATACGGTTGGCCTCGTGCTCCCCGCTTCCGCCACCTTCGAGGCAGATGACATTGCGCTGGCCCGTGAGCAGCTCGAGGCAATCGGTTTCAAGGTGGTGGTCGGGCCGCACGCTTACGATCGGCATGGCTACTTCGCCGGACAGGATCGCGACCGCGCCAACGACGTCAACCGCATGTTCGCCGATGATGCGATCGCCGGCGTCGTCTGCTTCACCGGCGGCTGGGGTGCGCCGCGTGTGCTGCCGTATCTCGACTACGACCTCATCGCAAAGAAGCCGAAAGTGTTGATCGGCTACAGCGATATCACCGCCCTGATCAACGCCGTCCATCAGCGCACGGGACTGGTCACGTTTCACGGCCCGGTCGGTGGATCGGTGTTCGATCCGTACTCGCTGGAGAACTTTCGCAGGATGGTCATGACGCCGGAGCCCGCGGGGCTGCTCACGCCACCGGCGAAGAAGCCCACGGAGCTCGTTGATCGCACCAACCGCATTGTCCGTCTGGCTCCAGGCAAGGCCACAGGCCGCCTCGTGGGTGGCAACCTCACGCTCCTCGCGGCACTCATGGGCACTCCGTTTGAAATGGAGACGGACGGCGCCATCGTCTTCGCGGAAGACATCCGCGAAGAGGTGTACAGCGTCGACCGCATGCTCACTCAGCTCGCCCTCGGAGGGAAGTTTGCCCGCATGGCCGGCTTTGTGTTTGGCCGCTGTACCGACTGCAAGGCGACCGCGTTCAGCCTCGAAGACGTGCTGCGCGACCGCTTTGGCACCGGCCCGGCGCCGGCGATGTCCGGCCTCTCGTTCGGCCACATCGAGCAGAAGCTCACCCTTCCCATCGGCGTTCTCGCAACCATGGACGCTGATGAGGGGACGCTGCACATCGACGAAGCCGCCGTGGCGTAAGACGGGATTGAGGATTGAGGATTGAGGATTGAGGATTGAGGATTCAGGGCCTGCTCCAACTGCCCCGGCGGCCCGCCAAACGGCACCCGGACCGTTTCTTGCTCCGTCCGCTACCAAAGGGGAAACGAATATGAAGAAAATGGTCATTCTCGCAGTAGCTCTGGTCCTGTTGATGGCGTCGGCCTGCAAGCAGAGAACGGAAACAACCATCGACGAGACCGGCACCAGCTCGACCTCCACGATCTCGGCGGAAGTCCCGGCCATCGATACAGCGGCGGTGAACGACGCCGCGGCCAACACGACGGCCGCAGTCACCGACGCCGCCGCCACCGCCGCCGCCGCCACGAAAGAGGCAGCCCGCAAGGGCGCTCATGCCACCGGCACCGCGATGGAGACTGCGGGTCAGGAAATCCAGCGCGAGACCACCAAAACCCACACCTAGGATCAGCAGGAGGATCGCATGGACATCATCACCTGGCTCATCGTGGGACTCGTAGCCGGAGTCCTGGCCTCACTCGTCATGGGTGGAACCGGCTACGGCATCATCGGAGACATCATCATCGGCATCGTCGGCGCTTTCGTCGGTGGCTGGCTTTTCTCGAAGATGGGGATCGCTACGCCATTCGGGGGGTTGCCCGGCACGATCTTCGTTGCCTTCATAGGAGCGATCGTGCTGCTCTTCGTGCTCCGCCTGATACGAGGCGGCGGCGCTCGTCGCCGATAAGCCGGCAGGGCATTCATCACACAACGGCGGGCTCTCAGCCCGCCGTTGACTTTTTCGTACGCCGATGGGGGTTAGACGACCATCAGAGTCCCGCAAAGAGCGCAGCGAAGACCTCGATTCCGTCCCACAGGTTCTGCAGCCGGAGGTTCTCATTGGCGGCGTGCTGGTTGTTGTCGTGATTGACGATCGGCAGGATGATCACGGGCGTCTCATCCGGCTGTTGAAACAGGTAGACGGGAACGCTTCCGCCCATGGTCGGGAGGCGCACCGGCTCATGCCCCGCTGCGGTCATGAGCGCGGCGATCTCCCTGGAGAGCGGCAGTTCCATGGACGTTCGTGCTGGAGGATAGCCAGCGCCCCACTTCACCTTCACGATCTTCGCGTTCGCCAGCCGGGTCGCCTCGTCCGGCTCCTCTCGCACGATCGCATAGCCGCGGGCGCGGAGGTGACCCTCGACGAGTGGACGGATGGACTCATGCGTCTGCTTCGGGACCAGGCGGAAATCGATCGACGCGTGCGCGCTGGGCTGAATCGTGTTCGTGCTCTTCTCGCCCACGTGACCCGACTGAATGCCGTTCACGTTCAGCGCCGGCAGGAGGATGCGCTCGTTGAGCAGCGCGCCGTTCGCCTCGGTCGCCGCGATCTGGAACTGGCGGCGGAGCACCCCTTCGACGTCCGGCATCTCCGCGATCGCCGCCCGCTCCGCGTCCGACGCCGCAACGATGTCATCGTAGAAGCCGGCGATGAGGATGCGTCCGTCCTCGTCGCGCATCGACGCGATCAGGTGCGCGAGCGCGACGATCGGATTGGGCACCCAGTTTCCGTAGTGACCGTCGTGCAGACCGCGTACGGGGCCGTACACGGTCAGATCGAGCGACTGCACGCCGCGGGCACCAAACGCGAGCTCCATCCGCCGGCTCTGATGGACGGGGCCGTCGCACACGATCCACGCGTCCGGGCGTAGCGCGTCCGGATACTTTGCCTGGAACGCGGCCAGGTGCGGAGAGCCCGCTTCCTCTTCCCCTTCAAACACAAAGCGGAGATTGACGCGCGGCCGCACTTTGGCCGCCTGCAACGCGTCGAGCGCGGCCATCATGGCGACGATCGGCGCCTTGTCATCGCCGGCCGACCGCGCGTACAGCCGCCATTCGGGGTCGAGCAGGCTCGCCTTCGGCAGGGTCCAGTCGACGTCCTTTCCAGCGCGGTCCCGCATCACCGGAGTCCAGGGATCGCTCCGCCACTGCGAGGGATCGACCGGCTGCCCGTCGTAATGCGCGTAGAACGCGATCGTGCGAGTGGCGCCCGGCGCTTTCAGGTCGCCGACGACCACCGGAGGCGCTCCCTCGAGAGTGAGAAACCGGGTCGTCACACCGCGCCGCTCGAGCATCGCCTTCATCGCGTTCGCGTTGCGCGTGATGTTCGGCGTGTCGCCGGCAACGTTCGGGATCGCGAGCAGGTCGGCAAGCTCCCGAACGATCTCGCGCTCGTGGGGGACGCGCCAGGCTCGCGCTGCCTTCACCGGATCTGTGGCCAGCGCAGACGCCGCGCAAGTGAGAGCGAAGAGGATCATGAGCAATCGCATGCGGGCATGGTAAGCCGATCCTTGTTCACCATCCTCCCCCCTTCGCGCTGACGGAGGAGTAAAACTTCGGTTGACGGTTCGGCGTCTTTGCTTTGCTGTCATCCCGAGCGTCGAGTCGAGGGACCTGTGAGGGCGGGGCGGCAGTCATGAGCATTTGATGCCCCTCCCGCCCCGCTCCCTCGACTCACGCTTCTAGTGTGGTGGCTAACCGACGGACGGGCGCCCAACCACCAACCAAACCACCAACCGAACAAAATGGCACGGAGCGCGCGTACCATCTGCGCATGCATGCCGTTCGACTCGTTGCCACTGGCCAGCCGCTCGAGTTCACCGATCTCCCCGACCCATCGCCGGCGAAGGGCGAGGTCGTCGTCGACGTTCAACGCGCGGGCATCTGCCACACCGACGCGCACTACCGCGCCGGAACCGGCAAGATCAACCTGCCCGTCACACTCGGCCATGAGGTGGCCGGTGTCGTCTCCGCCGTCGGCGAAGGCGTCACCGGCTTGCGCGAAGGGCAGCGCGTCGCGCTGCACTACCTGTTCTCCTGCGGCACCTGCGAACGCTGCCGGAAGTTCGGCGAACAGTTCTGCCCTGAGGGCGGAATGCTGGGGAAAGAGCGGGACGGCGGGTATGCGCAACGCGTGGCCATCCCGGCCGCGAATGCGATCCCCATCCCGGACGAAGTGAGCTCGGACGTGGCCGCGATCATGATGTGTTCCACAGCAACGGCGTATCACGCTCTGCGCCTCGGATCCCTGCAGAAAGGGCAGTCCGTCGCCGTCCTGGGATTCGGCGGCCTGGGCGTCTCTGCGGTCCAACTCGCCCGCGCACTCGGCGCGTCCGAGGTGTACGCGGTCGACGTCGTTCCGGAGAAGCTGGAGCTGGCGGCGAAGTTCGGCGCGACGCCCCTCGACGCCCGCGAAATCCCGGTTCACAAAGCCATCCTCGGCGCGACCGACGGCCGCGGGGTGGACGTCGCGGTGGAGTTTACGGGCAACGCGGAAGTCGCGCGCGGCGGACTGCGCGCGCTTTCCCCGGGCGGGCGGCTGATGATCGTCGCGATCAACCTGCGCTCGTTCGAGTTCAATCCCTTCGCCGATCTCCTCGTGCGCGAGCGTCACATCATCGGTTGCTCCGACCACACGCGCGGGGAACTGGTCGAGCTGCTGGAGCTGGCGCGCACCGGTCAGATCGATCTCTCCCGCGCCATCACCCGCACCGTGCCTCTCGAAGGCGACGCAGTCAATGGCGTGCTCGATGACCTCGAGCGAGGAAGCGGACATCTGCGAACGGTGATCTCCGTCGGAGGGTAGAGTTTTCCGGGTGCTATCGGGGGATGCCTTCAGTGAAGCGGACGCGAAGAATCGGGATGACGTCAGCCTGCCTTCGGCGCCGGATCGGTGCCCCGCCAGAGGTTGGACGTCTTCAACTCGCGAACTCCGGACGCTTTCGCGTATAGGAACAGCTGCATCTTGTACGCGTCCAGCCACTTTGCCGGGCCGTTGAGAATCGCGGCGCCGAGCGGCATCATCACACCGCCGGGAACCGGGGCCTCCTGCGTGCGCAGCGTCTCCTCGGACGTGGAGTCGAAGAACGCCAGGATCGCCTGCTTCTGCCGCTCCATCGCCGCCGGAAACTCCTCGGGCGGCATCTCCTTCACCCTCTCCACGAAGCCCGCAAACAACTTCCAGTTGCTCTCGACCATGCAAGCGATCCCCGCCGTCGCACAAATCGCGAGATAGCGGAGGAGCGCCAGCGTGGAACGCTGTTCGGGCGAAGGCTGATAGTCGTACGCGCCGGTCGGAATCTTCGAGAAGAGGTGAGCGATGATGTCGCACTCGCGCGCCATGCTCTGCGCCAGCTGCTCTTTGGTGATCATGCCCGGAGTGTACC
>JANMSA010000276.1:0-4460 GCA_031388865.1 Acidobacteriota bacterium
CGGGATCACGCCCGGCTACGAGCAGCGGCTGTTCCCGGATGACGATCGGCGAGGCAGACTCCGACTCGTGGTCGCTCCCGGCGGAGAATCCGGCGCGGTGAACATTCACCAGGATGCACGTCTCTACTCGTCCATCCTCGAAGACGGAGAACGCGTGGAGCACGAGCTGGCCGTCGGACGCGGCGCGTGGATTCAGGTCGCCCGCGGCGGCGTCACGGTAAACGGCGTTCCGCTCGACCGCGGCGATGGCGCCGCCATCGAGGACGAGCGCGCACTGGTCATCGTCGCGAACGGCTCCGCGGAGTTTCTGCTATTCGACCTGGCGTAGCCTTTCGAACGCAGCGCGCAAATGCGTCAAGCGGATGTTGCCGCTGCAGGCGACGAGTGCGGTAGCGCCGCGGATCACTGCGGAGGTGTATCGGGCTTCGGCATTCTCTCCTCGATCGTCGCGCGCAACGCCGCAACCTCCGCGTGCAGCAGCACGAGCTCTTTATCCGTCTCCTTTTCCTCGGGCGCCAGGAACCACGCGGCCAGTGCGCCGGACAAAGCGCTGAACAAACCGACCCCACCCGTCATCAGGAGCACGGCAATGACGCGACCCGCGACAGTGGTCGGGAAACGGTCGCCGTATCCGACCGTGGTGATGGTCGTGAAAGCCCACCAGAGCGCGTCGTCCGCGCCGCGGATGTTCGCGCCCGGTCCGCTCTCGAAATGAAGGATGGCCGCGCTGCTTCCGATGACGAGAAAGAACGCCAGCAGTGCTGCCGCGAAGACCGCCGAACGTCCGCGATCGCGGAAAAGCATCTGGCTCAGCTCGCGGCTGGCGCGTACCGCACGCAGTACGCGCGCGATCCGCGCAATGCGCGCGACGCGCGCCCAGCGCGCCGCATCGAGCGCGGGCATGGACGAAAGCAGGTCCAGCCAGCCCCACGTGACCATGTATCGCAACTTTCGCGGCGCACGCACGAACGTCACCACGAAGTCGAACAGGAAGACCGCACAGAGGAAGTAGTCCGCGCGATTGAGGATCGTCGCGATCTCGGCATTCCCGCGGAGGATCACCTGCAGAATCTGCAGGCCCAGCGCAAAGACGCACATGACGAGCATGAACACCTGGTATGCGGCCGAGGAACGCTCCGTCGTGGTCATGAAAGTCTCGCAGGAAATCGAAGGGCCGGCGGAGGGCCGCCGCTCCGTCCGTAACTGGATCCGTTTCGCTCTAGATTACTGCACTCCTGGAGGCGGCCGCCCCGCGTTTGCCCGATCTGGATTGATCTCGCCACGAGCCCGCACCTTCATCGGTGGACACCTCGGCCGCCTTGCTCCTGGGTGCTACCTTCGCTCGACGCCTGAACCCATCGCTGTAGGGGTGGGCGTTCTGGTCGCGGGCGCCGCGTCGCTGGCCGGTTTCGTCGTTCTTTTTCGCAGCACGATCACGAACGACGCCCTGCTCCTTTCCTCTCCGCGGCAGCATTCGTAGTTCCGCTGGGCGCAGTTGTCTGGGTGCTCTATCCGCAGTCGATCAAGAGTCCCGGGCGAGGAGGTTCGACTCAGATGCCGGAAGTCAGCCGGACATGCGTTGAAATCGAAGGTGAAAGAGGTCAAGGGTTCACTGTAACGGCGGATCACTCCGGTCTAGAAATGCTGGGCGCTGAATTCCTGCGCCTTGCACGTGAGTGCGACGATGGCCAATCAGCGTCGGTAGAAATCGGCGACGACACATTCCACGTTGTTCGCCAAGATGTCCCGCCGGTCGTAGCGCCTCTCACGTGGAAGGACCGCCTCGCATCGTTCGGCGCGCTGATCCTCGTAGCGCTATTCGTCGTCAGCTTGCTGCGCAGCTGCGTAGCATTGCATCGAGACGTGGCGAACTGGCTCGGGGGAGCATCGGTCGGTCCCCCAACTCTGCGGTGCAGCCGACTTCGGCCCGTCACCGTACTACTATTACTCCACGTTCTTCGCGTGGGCCGAAGCGGCTCAGCCTGGGACGTTAGCCGCCTGAGCGGAGGAAACACATGGCCAGACCCAACAACATCGTAGTGAAAGCGGCCGTAGTCGTCGGCACGCTACTTTTCCTGGTGTCGGTCATCATGTCGTGGCGACAGGTAGATACGCCGCTGTCCGAAGCTCTGTTGTGGGTGGGGTTCGGTTTGGTGTTAGCGTCGAGCACCGGTGCCTTCAGACGAAGAGGTTCGTAATCACGCTGGGTTACACTGAACGCCAGCGGCTCGTCCTGGTGGCGCACACGGAGCGAGAGGGCACAATCCGAATCATCTCCGCGCGACCGGCGAGTTCCGGTGAACGGCGACTTTATGAGTCAGGATAGAAACGACGAGATTCCGGAGCAAACGTCGGCACTTGGCGGCGTTCGAGGAAAATACTACGAACGGTACATGCAGGGTACGAACGTCGTGCTTCTCGCTCCGGACGTAGCCGAAGCGTTTCACGACTCATAGACGGTAAACGCTGCTCTTCGACGGTACATCGCCGAGCACGGCGCTCCGCCAGGAAGGTCGGCCGGCTAACTCTGGGTCAGACTGTGTGAGAACGTGCTCGGTCGGGGTTGAAGCTCGAGTCTGGTGAGCGATGACGCGTTTTCCACAGATGTGGACGGATTTCAGTTTTCCACAGTTCGAATGATGGGAGCTCGACTGGGCACTCTTGCCTTCATTAGCACGTATTAATTGAGCGTAGGGGGCTCAGATGTTAGGGACTCTTACCCGAGCGCTGCGATGAGTTCGGGTACGGTCTTGATGTTCAGCAGCCGCCGCAGGTTGTACGCAAAGACCGAAAGACTGAACTCCGTGCGAACCTTCGGTAACGTGCGCATGAGAAAGAATCCCTGGTCCATCCACCGCTTCATTGTGCCAAAGACGTGTTCGACGATCGTCTTCCGCAACGATACGAGTTGCGGTCTCAGGGCGACGCGCTTCTGCATTTCTTCTAAAACGTACTCGTCCGCGTGTCGTGAAATTCGCCGGCCTCGTTGGTTTCGCGTGCACTCCGAACGAAGAGGACAGCCGTTGCAAGCGGCCGTGCTGTAGTAACGAACGGGTCGCCCTTTCTCAAAGCTTTCAAATCGAAAGGTCAGCGTCGCACCGGCAGGACAGACATAAGAATCTTCCTCGACCTGGTAGTGGAAGTCGTCCTTTGTATAGAGGCCGAGCTTCTCGTTCGCCGAAGTCTTCACCTTCGGAATGTACGGCACGATGCCGCCGTCCATGCAGGCTTTCACCTGCGCACTGCTGGAATACCCTTTGTCAGCCGTGACGTCGAGTGTTTCCTGCTGCAGCACATCCTTCGCCGCTTCCGCCATCGTGACCAGCCAGTCACGGTCGGTCGGATCGTTCGTCACATCGTCGGCAATGACCAGGTGATGCTTCGCATCCACCGCCGCCTGTACGTTGTAGCAAACGTCGGTCACTCCGCCCGTCTTCATCCTTCGGCTGTCAGGATCCGTCAGCGAGATCTCGGTCATCTCATTCTCGGTCATGTGCGCAAGCAGAGTACGGGCCTCTTCTACTCGCTCGCGAAGTGACGCGATCTTCTTCGTCAGATGCTCCACCGACGCTTCGGGCATCGGCTCTTCGGCCCGATCCGCTTGATCGAGTCTCGTCAGATACTCGCTGACCCGTGCATCGATCTTCTGGATCGCTTTCCGCAGCCCCTCTTCGTTGAAGTTTCGGCTGCGATGATTCACGGCCCGGAACTTACTGCCGTCGATCGCCACCAGCTCGCCGCCGAACAGCTCGAGCTTCTTGCACAGAAGCGTCAGCTCTCGACACGCGTTCCGAATTGCTTGGAGGTTGTCACGGCGAAAGTCGGCGATCGTCTTGAAGTCGGGTGCGAGGCGGCGCAGAAGCCACATCAGTTCCACGTTTCGCCCTGCTTCTCGCTCCAGCTTTCGACTCGAGCGGATCTTGTTCAAGTACCCATACAGATACAGCCGCAGCAGATCCCCCGGGTCGTACCCAGGCCGTCCAGTCCCGGCAGGCTCGAATCGCTCGAAACCCAGCGCTCGTAGATCGAGTGAACCTACGTATGCGTCGACGAACCGAACCGGATTGTCGTCTCCGACATAGTCATCGACGGCGGCAGGAAACAAGGTCTCTTGCTTACGGTTGATGCCTTCGATAAAGCTCACTCGCGGCCTCGCTTGCCATCAACTTTGGGTCGATTGCAGTTTACCAGCCCCAGCGGGAGTTTTCACACAGTCTGGGGTTGCAGCCGACGTGGCCCGCTGCGTTACTGGGCTGCCGGTTGCGCTACCATCGCGTCGCGGGCCACGCGGCTGAACCCGGGTCCGTTAGGTGCCAAGGACCATCGTGAGATTGACACGACAGATTGCTCTCATCATGGCTTGCGTTTCGATGCTTTGGTGCACTCGAACTGAGCAACCCGATTCACGTACCGAGGCCACGATCCGGCCGTCTCCGAGTGCGTCGCCGCCCTCGATTCAC
>JANMSA010000301.1:0-2100 GCA_031388865.1 Acidobacteriota bacterium
GACAACCGACAACCGACAACAGCCCGGTCGCAGACAACCGACAACCGACAACCGACAACAGCTCCGAGACCCACGAGCAACCAGCAACCAGAAACCAGCAACTCACGGTCGCGCAATTTCCAGGAGGCCATTCCAACCTCACGTACGCGCTGAAATTCGGGGAGCGCGAGCTCGTGCTGCGACGTCCGCCCTTCGGACCTGTGCCGCCTCGCGCACATGACATGGCGCGGGAGTTCCGTGTTCTCGACGCTGTGCATCCGCACTTTCCGCTTGCCCCGCGACCGTATCTCCTCTGCGAGGACACGAGCGTCATCGGCAGCGTTTTCTACGTGATGGAGCGGCGCCACGGCATCATCATTCGCGGCGAGGAGCCGTTTGAAGTCGAGCCGCTGCGTCGCCAGATCAGCGGCAGCGTCGTGGACACGCTCGCGGACCTGCATGCCGTGGACATCGCCGCGCACGGTCTCGACTCTCTCGGAAGGCCGGCGGGCTTCGTCGCCCGTCAGGTTCGCGGCTGGACCGAGCGCTGGCACGGCTCGAAGACGAGCGACGTGCCGGAGATGGAGTGGCTGGCGTCCTGGCTCGAAGAGCGTGTGCCTTCCGATCCTGTGCGCCCGACGCTCGTGCACGGCGACTACAAGCTCGACAACGTGATGCTCGACGCCGCGCAACCCGATCGCGTGGCGGGCGTGTTTGACTGGGAGATGAGCGCCATTGGCGATCCGCTGGTCGACGTGGGCATCCTGCTCTGCTACTGGGTTCACGTGGTCTCCGACAGCGCTGCTGCCTTCGCCGGAGTCACCAGGAAACCCGGGTGGTTCACGCGCGTCGAGATCCTTGCGCGCTACGCGGAGCGCTCCGGCCGGAGCATCGACGGCATTGCGTTCTATGAGGTCTTCGCGATGTTCAAGCTCACCGTCGTCATCCAGCAGATCTACGCGCGCTTCGTGCGCGGACAGACCGATGATCCCCGTTTCGCGCCGCTCGGCGAGCGCGTGGCGTGGCTCGCGCGCATCGCGAAGGGACTGACATGAAGAAGAACATGCAGGTGCTGCTGAAGTCGCGTCCGGAGGGGGCGCCGGGTGAGGAGAACTTCGAGCTGGTGGAGACTGCGGTGCCCGAGGCGGGGGAGGGTGGGGTGCTGCGGCGCACGCTATGGCTGTCTATCGACCCCTACATGCGTTCGCGGATGAGCACCGCGAAGTCGTACGCCGCGCCGGCGAACATCGGCGAGCCAATGGTCGGTGGGACGGTCAGTGAGGTGGTGGCGTCGAACAATCCGCGCTACGCGGCCGGCGACATCGTCGCGGGCTTCGATGGCTGGCAGTCGTACGCAGCGTCCGACGGCAAGGGCCTGCGCAAGCTGGACCCGGCGCAGGCACCTCCTTCGTACGCCCTCGGCGTCCTGGGCATGCCCGGGCTGACAGCGTACGTCGCTCTGCTCGACATCGGTCAGCCGAAGGAAGGGGAGACCGTGGTCGTCTCCGCCGCCGCGGGTGCAGTCGGCTCGATCGCCGGGCAGATCGCAAAACTGAAGGGCTGCCGCGTGGTCGGACTGGCCGGGTCAGACGAGAAGTGCGACTACGTGACGCGTGAGCTGGGTTTCGACGAGTGCATCAACTACAAGACCGCGGACCTGAAGGCGGCCTTGCCCGATGGCATCGACATCTACTTCGACAACGTGGGCGGGGCGATCCTCGATGCTGCGCTGCGCAAGCTCAACGTGCACGCGCGCATCCCGCTCGTGGGGTTGATCTCTCAATACAACGACGCCAAACCTGCTCCCGGCCCGAACCTCTTTCCCATCCTGGCCACGCGCTCGACGCTGCGCGGGATGATCATCACCGACCACGCAGATCGCTTTCCCGACTTCATTCGCGACATGGGCCCGTGGCTGCGCGAGGGAAAGGTCAAGTACCGCGAAGACATCGTGGATGGTCTGGAGAACGCGCCGCGCGCCTTCCTGGGGTTGTTCACCGGCGACAACCTCGGGAAGCGCATCGTGAGAGTGTCCGCATGATGGCGGTTGCCGCAGGGGGCACCCCCTCATCCGCCTTCGGCACCTTCTCCCCCGGGCCCGGGGGAGAAGGGTCTCGTGGG
>JANMSA010000320.1:0-12640 GCA_031388865.1 Acidobacteriota bacterium
CCTGCGAGGATGCGCTTGAGATAGGCCCAGCGGATCTGCATATCGTCTCAGGGCGCAGAGGGCAGGGCGCAAGGCGCAGCAGGGAGACGCCTGAGTTTCTGCGCCCGGCCCTCTGCGCCCTGCGCCCGGGAGAGCTCGGATGCTGACCGCGGCGCGGCTCAGAGAATACACCGGCGAATCCGGTGCCCTCGATCTCCTCCGTGACCTCGGCTACCCGATCGCGCCAGTCGATGTCGATCCTGCCGAGTGGCGCCGGGGCGGGGTGAGCATTCCCTGGAACGGCGAGGCCCGGCTGCGGCTGATCACGCGCCTGCGCCACTTCGACCTCTTCCTCCTGTGCGGAAATGTGTCACAAGAATCGATCGCTGAATTCATGAAGAGTTACAGAACATATAATTTATTAATCAAATCGGCGATTGTTAAACCATCAGTTCAATCACTATCTATATTCGATCTTTCTCGCGAGCGGGTGTTGCGCCGCCTGGACGTAGACCTCGTCCACCCGAGCGCTCACGCCGTCGACCGCTTGAACCTGCTCGCGCGGGGGGAGGCGGAGGAAGCGCTGCCCCGGATCTTCGACCGGGCTCTCGACCGGGAGCAGGTCACGCGCGAGTTCTTTCAGCGCTTCCGCGGAGCGGTGCGCGAGGTCGCGGAAGCCCTGGCGTCGTCATTTCCCGAGGAAATTCGCTCCTCGGTCGACGGCGAGGCGCTCCTGATCCTTTCCCGTCTGCTCTTTCTTTCCTTCGTACAGAGGAAGGGGTGGCTGGGTGGTGAACGTCGTTTCCTGGTCGACCGCCTCGAGCACGAGACCTCGCGCGGACGCGAGTTCTTCTCGGAAGTCTTGTTGCCGCTTTTCTTCGGCTGTCTGAATACCCCGCTCTCGGAGCGGACGCTGGCTGCAAGAAAGCTCGGCCGGGTTCCCTACCTCAACGGCGGACTCTTCGAACCCTCCGCATTCGAGCAGCGCCATGGGGACCTGCACCTTTCGAACGATCTTCTGCACCGCGTCCTGGAGGAGGTGTTCGAGAAGTTCGACTTCCGTACAGACGAGACCGACGCCGCCGGGACGCATATCGATCCGGAGATGCTCGGCCGCGTCTTCGAGTCGCTCATGGCCAGCGACGAGCGCGTCGCGACCGGCAGTTTCTATACGCCGAAGGAGATCGTCGATGTGCTTACCGAACGCGCGGTTCGGGAGTGGCTCGGCGACGGGACGCCGGCTGAGAAACTTCGGAAGCTGCAAAGCATCACCGTCCTCGATCCGGCCTGCGGTTCGGGCGCCTTCCTGCTCTCGGCTCTGGGCGTGATCGAGCGTTTGTGGCGGTCCCTGACGGACGACGTCCCCCGCGATCTCCGGCGGCGCATCATCGCCACTTCTCTGTTCGGCGTGGACCTGAAACCGGAGGCGGTGCGCCTTTGCGAGCTTCGTCTGTGGCTGGCGATCGTCTCCGGCACCGACGTATCGGTGGAGGAGGTGGAAACGCTGCCGAACCTGGACCGCAACATCCTGCAGGGAAACTCGCTGCTGAGCCCGACAGATTTTCTCGGCGACGGCCGTTTGGACATCTATCGCGACTGGCTCGTCGCATTGCGCGCCCAGCGCGATCTCTTGGAGCGCTACCGCGCTGCGTCGTTCGCGCAACGGCCGGCGCTCTATCGCATCATCCGCGGCAACGATCAGCGTCTCGCCGGCGACCTCCTTGCGAAGACCATCGACCTGGCGGAACGGGAGCTGCAACTGGCCTGTTCACCGCAGCGCGATCTCTTCGGCCGCGCGGCGCCGATCGACGCGGACCGCTGCCGCGAGCTCCAGCAGCGCATCGCAGAGTCGAAGAGGATGCTGGAGAAGGTGGAGGAGGGGACGCTCGACTTCTTCTCCTTCGATGTGCACTTTGCACCGGTGATGGCGGGGGGCGGGTTCGACGTTGTGGTGGGCAATCCGCCATGGGTGCGCAACAGCCGCATCGAGACCCCCGCGAAACGCATGCTCGCCGAACGTTACGCGCTCTTTGGCGGGCAGGGGCAAGGAACGGCGTTTCATCAGCCCGACCTCTCGGTAGCCTTCTTCGAACGCGCTCTGCAGCTCGCCTCCCGGGCGGGCGTTGTCGCGCTGCTGATGCCGGCCAAGATCCTCAACGCCGCGTACGCCGCGCCGTTGCGTCGAGCCGCACACGGACGGGTCGTGTCCATCGACGACTGGAGCGACGATCCGCGCCGGCGGAAGTGGTTCAAGGCGGACACTTTCCCGCTGGGAATCGTGCTCGGGGCGGCGGAGCAGAACGCACTCGGCGCGAACAGCACCGCTGTCGTGCGGACCGGCAGACGGATCCACATCACCGCCTGCGGGGAGACGTTCGAGGTGGACAACCTGGCCGTGGGTGCCGAGTGGGCGCTCGTTCCGCCTCAGGTTGCGTCCATCCTGAACCGGTTGCGCGAACAACACCTGTCGCTGGCCACGGTGCTCCACCGGAAGCCGTTCATGGGGGTCAAGACGGGCGACAACCGCAGCTTCTTTCTGGATGCGCAGTCCGTGGGTTCCGGTCATCTCCTCACGACCGACGGCCTTCGCATTCCACTGACAGCGGTCTGCCGGTGCGTGCGCGGTCGTGATCTGCAACGATGGAAGGGCGGAGCGTCGCAGTGGATGCTATGGCCCCCGCGTGACGGGTTCAGGATTGTGCCGCGATGGCTGGAGAAGCTCGCCGCCGCGCGGGGCATGGACGCCAGCGACTTTCGTCTCTCCTTTGTCCGGCCGGAGCACGTCGGGATCAAGGTCGCGTGGAAGGATCTCTCGCGCGGTGTCGCGGCCGCAGTGCTGCCCGATGTCGTGCATATCGGGCAGCAGCCATTCCCGCTCGTCCCCAATCAGACGCTGTACGCGGTGGACGCCGTGTCGCTCGACGAGGCCTACATTCTGGCGGCGATGCTGAACTCCACCGTCGCCGGAGCGCTGCTCATCTGCGTCACCGAGCGCGCCAAGGATGCGCACTTTCGCTATTTCGGCCGCACCGTCGCAGCGATGCCGTACGCGGACCCGCAGGAGGAGTGGGACAAGCTCGTGCGTCTTTCGCGGCGCGCCCATCGAGGCATCGTAGTCGACAGCGAAATCGACGCGGTCGTCGCTCGCCTGTATGGCGTCACGGCCATCGAGCTGTCCATCCTCCGCGCCTTCCTCGATCGGAGGCTCGATGCTCGCCGCGCATCAGACTGACGCGGTTGCGCGTGCGCTCGCGCTCCTCACCACGCGCCGCGGACTGGTTCTCGCTGATGACGTCGGCCTCGGCAAGTCCTTCATTGCAGTCGAAGTCATGCGGCAGTATGAGACGGTGGACCTGATCGTGCCAGCGGCGCTGACGGGGCAATGGCGCGAGACGCTGGCTGCATTCGATGTGCGGGCAGGCGTGCTCACGCATGACGGCCTCCTGAAGGACTCGTTTGTTGCTGAGCCTGGCGAGCGACTGGTTGTCGTCGACGAAGCCCACGCTTTCCGCAATCCGCGCACGCGACGTTACGCCGCCCTGGCGCGGCGCACGGCCGGCGCGCGAGTCCTGCTCATCACAGCGACGCCGGTGTGCAACAGTGCGGCGGACCTCGAGGCTTTGCTGCGTCTCATCGCGCGCGATGACCTTCTTGCAGATGTGGGAGTGCCGTCGATCGACGTCGCCTTCGCGGGGCGCGATGTGGAAGCGATCGGCAGCATCGTTGCCACCCTCGTCATCCGGCGCGATCGCACGGTGCTGCCCGCGGCCCTGCAGTTCGGCGACCTGCGTCGCAGCGTGGTCCGCCACCCGGTGCTCGAGGCGCGCGGCATCGACGCGCTGCGCTTCCCACTGGTCGGTCACCTGGCCATCCTGCGCCGGTTTCTGTGGCGCCGGCTTGAATCCAGCGAGGCCGCGTTCCTCGAATCGTTGCGCCGGCAACTCCGCTTCTACGATCGTGCGCTGGCGGCCGTCGCGGCCGGCCGCAGTCTGCCAAAGCGCGATTACCGCCATGCGTTTGCGCATGAAGAGGATCGCGAGGCGTTTCAGGAAGTGCTTTTCTGGGACCTGTTCGCGCCCGAGGGTGAAGGGGATGCTCGCTCGATCCGCGAAGAGGTCGCGCGAGTGGAGGGATTGCAGAACCTCGCGCGCGAGTCCCCCTGCGCGAAGAAGGTCCTGCTCCTCGGGCTTGTGACGAACGAGCCAACCCTGATCTTCACCGGCTCCGTCGCAACCGCCCGCGATCTGCATGCGTCGATCAAAGGCTCGGGCCTCGTGACCTCACGGGAGCGTTCCCGCGACGCCGTTCTGCTTGCCTTCCGGAAAGGAAAGCTCGACGTGGTCGTCTCCACCGACATGGCAGCCGAAGGCCTCAACCTCCAGCGCGCGGGCGTCGTGATCCACTACGACATCCCCTGGAATCCCGTGAAGCTCGACCAGCGCAACGGCAGAGCACATCGCATCGGTCAACAGCGCGACTCGGTCAAGGCCATCTACTTCCTTCCGCAGAGCAGAGAAACGAAGATCGTCGAAACCGTTGCCAGGAAGAACAGGCTGCGCCGAAGCACCATGCAGCCCGGACAACCGATCACCGGGAACCGACAACCAACTCTCCGGCCACGCGTGGCAAGAGACTCGGCCGTATCCAGAATCCCAAACGCACCGGACATGCTGCTCCGGCGCCACAAAGCGGGCATCGAGCTGCTCATCGAAGAAGGCTGCCGGATGGATGACCTGCTGGCCCTCGTCCGCGCGGAGCTGGCCGGCACCCCCGGCAGCGCTGATTCGACCTCTCGGGGCGGTTCCTGATCGCGCAATCTCCTAACGAGGCTTCGCCGAGATGGACCATTCCAGGGCTCGGCGGTCTCGCGACACTCTCCCCCATCGAGATCCTTCTCCCCCGTGAGGGGGAGAAGGTGGCGAAGGCGGATGAGGGGGCTCCCTCTGGCCGCCGATCCGTCAGAGGATCATCTGCGATGAGTTTTGGCACTCCACTAGAATGCCGCAGGTGAATCTGCTCATCGTTGATGACGAGGCTTCGCTGCGCGACTTCCTCAGCATCGTGTTCGAGGGAGAAGGGTGGCACGTCGATACGGCGGCGTCGCTGGAGGAGGCCCATGCTGCCGTCCTGAGGCAGGAGCCCGATGTCGTTCTGTGCGACCTGATGCTCCCCGACGGCTCCGGGATCGACCTCGTGCGCGAGGTCCGGGCGCAGAGTCCGTCGATCATCTTCGTGATGATCACCGCCCACACCTCCACGCGATCCGCCGTGGAGGCGCTCAAGGCCGGCGCGGTCGACTACATCGCCAAGCCGTTCGACATCGATGAGCTGAAGATCGTCGTGCGCAACGCCGTCGAGCGGAAAGCCCTGCAGGACGAGAACATCCACCTGCGCACCGCACTCGAGGAACGCTTCACGTTCGCCAACATCCTCGGCAAGAGCGCAAAGATGCAGGAGATCTTCTCCATCGTCCAGCGCATCGCACGGACCATGTCCACCGTGATGATCTCGGGCGAGTCCGGCACGGGGAAAGAGCTCATCGCGCGCGCCATCCATTACAACTCCGACCGTCACGGCAAGTTCGTCTCGATCAACTGTGGTGCTTTGCCGGAGACGCTTCTCGAGTCGGAGCTCTTTGGTCACGAGCGGGGCGCCTTCACCGGCGCCGTGCGCGACAAGCGCGGCCTCTTTCACGAGGCCGATCGCGGCACGATCTTCCTCGATGAGATCGGAGAGACATCGACGGGGATGCAGATCAAGCTGCTGAGAGTGCTGCAGGACCGGGTGGTGCGCAAGGTGGGCTCGAACGTCGAAGCCACGGTTGACGTGCGGGTCATTGCCGCCACGAACCGCGACCTGGCTGAGTCGATTCGCGAAGGGTCGTTCCGGGAGGATCTCTTCTACCGTATCAACGTCATCCCCATCACGCTGCCTCCGCTCCGGCACCGGCGCGAGGACATCCCGCTGCTCGTCGATCACTTCATCGAGAAATTCTGCACGCGTATGGAGGTTCCCCGCAGGCGGATCTCCGCGGACGCGATGCGCGCGATCGAGAAGTACCACTGGCCGGGCAATGTCCGGGAGCTGGAGAACGTCGTCGAGCGCATGATCGCCCTCGAAGCCTCGGATGTCCTGACCACAAAATCGCTTCCCGAGTACGTGCTTCTCGGCGGCCGTGTGCCGGATGCGACCTATGAGTTGCCTTCCGAGGGGATCTCGCTTCAGGATCATCTGGAGGGGATCGGTAAGATCTTCATGCTCAAGGCTCTCGAGCGCGCGGGCGGTGTGCAGACCCAGGCGGCGGAGCTTTTGCGCATGTCCTTCCGCTCGTTCCGCTACTACGCGAAGAAGTACGATCTCATCGCGCGCGAACGGGAGTCCGAAGATGTCGTGGAGGTCGAAGAGAGATGAGGATTCTGCCTGCTGTGATGCTTCTCATGATCGGTTGCACTCAGCCCGTCCCGGTGGCAACGTCGACGGAAGGGGCCCGTTCTCAGCCTGCTTCTTCGGGTCCGCGCGTCATCCTGCCGAATGGCTCGGTCATCTCCGTCGAAGTGGTTGCGGACGATGAGCTGCGTGCTCAGGGGCTGATGCATCGCGACCATCTTCGACCGGATGCGGGCATGCTCTTCCTGTTCGGGAAGGATGAGCGTCATTCGTTCTGGATGAAGAACACCCTCATCCCGCTCGACATGATCTTCCTCGACGCGAACCGTCGCATCGTCGGCATCGAACGCGATGTGCCTCCCTGCAAGGTGAGCCGCTGCCCGAGCTACGGTCCTGACGCGGACTCGCGCTCGGTATTGGAGCTGGCGGCAGGCGTGGCAAAGCAGCAGGGGCTTCGGGCAGGCGACGTACTGCGTTTCGAGGGCACGGACGGCGTCGAGATCCGATAGACGGATGCGGTACTGGACGCCGGCGGCGGTTTTCTGCCGCGCCTCCTAAGGCGCCGCCGGCCCGCCGCCGCCACCACCACCACCACCTCCACCGCGGCGGCGCCGGCGGATTCTGCGGCGCTTCGACGGCGAACCATCCTTGGATGGCGTGTCGCCCTCGGACTGTGGCGGACGCGGGGACTGCGCCGGCCGCTCCGGACGATCAGGACGTGGCGGCTGCTCGGAGCGCGGCAGACTTTCTGGGCGAGGGGAACGTTCAGGTCGAGGCGGACGCTCAGAACGAGGGGGACGCTCTGGACCTCCGTCAGGACGAGCCTGGCGGTCGCCCCGAGCTTCGCGCTCGGGACGGAGCGGTCGTTCCGGACGTGGTCCGCGACCGGGCTTGGGGAACCGCCCGGCGGTCTGCACTGCTGGCTGACCTTCCACCGCGGGTTGTGCGCCGCGCCCGCGGCGCCGTTTGCGTCGTCGTGAAGCCTGCTGCTCGCCGCCCGTTGCTGCCGGCTGACCCTGCGGCGGTTGTTGCTGCTGTGGAGAACGGTGCTGCGGGCGGCCTGGCTCAGGTCTTCCGCCTGGTTGCGGTTTCTGCCGCTGGCCTCGGCCCTGGGGCTGCGGACGGTCCTCTTTCGGCGGCGCCTTGCCGGTGCGCTGCTCGAACTCGCGCACCTTCTTTTCCATGAACCGCCGAGCCTGCCCGTCCTGCTTCGCGCGCAGCTCGTCGTGGCCGCAGTAGGGGCAGCGCTTCCATCCCTCAGGATAGGTTTTCTTACAGGCCGTGCAGAGAACGCTTTTTGGGAGCGGCATCGTTGAAATCGGCGCGCATTGTACACTTCGGCGCGTGGATGAAAGTCGTCGCAAGACGCTTCTCGCGCTGATTCACCTGGCCGGGGAGAGTTCGCCGAGCGCCTGCTGGGATGACCGGCGCGCGATGGAACTCCTCAGGAGAGACGCCACCGAAGAAGAGCTTCGCGAGATTGGAGTCGAAGCGTCTCTCATCGCGCACATCTACGCGGAGGAGCATGGCCAGTAGCTACACCGTCCGCGTCGAGGCGCGCTTCGAGGCCGCCCACTTCCTCCGCGAGTATCGCGGGATCTCCGAGCCGCTGCACGGCCATTCCTACAAGGTCGAGGCGGACCTGGCCGGGCGTGGAGGCGGCGTCGACGCGGATGCGATTGCGGTCGATTTCGTGAGCGCCAAAAGGAAGCTCGAGCAACTGGCAAAGAGGCTCGACTACTGCTGCATCAATGATGTGCCGCCGTTTACCGAGGTGAATCCCAGCGCGGAGAACATCGCCGGGTGGTTCGCTCGCGAACTGCAGTCCGCCGTCGAGGACGAGTCGGCGCTGGTCGTAGCGGTGACGATCTGGGAGGGACCGGTGAACTCGGTCACCTACGTTCCATGAGCGCGTGTCCATGAACAAACTTCCGAACCACGCTGCCCTCAAGGAGTGGTCGAGTGTCGTGCAGGCGCTCGGCCGGGGCGAGCAGGTGATCCTCATCCGCAAGGGTGGGATCGCCGATCCCTCGTTCGGCGTTGAGGCGGACCGCTTCTACCTGTATCCGACCTACTTTCACCAGGGGGAGTCGGACGCCCGGCCGCATGTCTCGATCACGCACTGGGGGGAGGTCGTCCAGACATCAGTCGTGCGCGAGCGCGCGCAGCTCGCGGAGCTTGCCGCACACGTGGTGCTGCCTGACGAGACTCTCGTCGCGCGGTTCCACTTCCGTCCTGACCAGGCGTTGTACGTGATCGCGGTCCGCGCGTGGAAGCTCGCCACGCCGGCCGAGGTGCAGTATCGGGAAGAGTACGGCGGGTGCAGGAGCTGGATCAGCATCGAGGAGGAGATTTCCATCGACGGATCGACTCCGGTGCTGAGCGAGAGCGACCTCCGCTCGAAGATCGCGCAAGTCCCTGTTTGAATGATGGAGATCGCGGCCCTGATCTTCATGCTCGTCGCCGGAGGAGGGCTGGCGGTGTTCGTAATGTTCGTCGCGGCGATGCTGAGGCGCGAGAGCGAGCGGGCCGTTGGGACGGCGGTGACTCCGCCCCAAAGCGAGACCATCGCGGCATCGCTGCTCTTCCACGTGCTCAGCGCGGGCGGCGCGAGCGACGAGGAGGCGATGCGGCAGATCCGTCGAGGGACGGGCATGGCCGCGCCCGTCACCCGCGGCATCGACGTCTCGAACTGGGCGGAGAGCTACTCGCGCGAATCCACGCCGCAGCAGCGCAAACACCTGCTGGAAATGGCGGTGCAGCTCGTTGCCGCGAGCAGTCCTGTTCCGGTGCGGCAGTACGCCGCGCTCCTCGACCTCAGTTTCGGCCTCGGCTTTCAGACGGACGCGCTGGCGCGATTGCGCGAGCTTTATGGCTTCGAGTACGTGGACCACGCGAAAGACGGGCGGCCGCGGAATGCAGCGCGGGAGGGAGGTGGCGCGCCGCTATTCGTTCGCGATGCGCGGCCACGTGGTGAGCTCCTGCGCATTCTCGAGCTGAGCGGCGCGCCGACGCGTCAGGAACTGAGCGCCGCGTATCGCAGGCTGGTGCTCCAGCATCATCCTGACCGCTATCATGGGGCCTCGGCTGAGGAGCAGAGCAGCGCGGCGGCGCGCTTTATCGAGATCACCCGCGCATACGAGGAGCTCCTGCGCTCCCTGCAGTAGCTAGATTCGTGGGTGAAGGGTTGTATCCGGTCCCCCCGTCGTGTATGATGCTTGCCGGGAATAGGGTCAGTTTACCGTTTGTTCACAGCCGCCCTGCCAGCAGTTCCCTCAGTAGACCGTAGTTTCTTTCCAGCATGAGCCGCTTTTGCGGACGCTCGTGTCCGTCAACGATGACGGGGGCGGACTTTTCGACGCGAAGCGAGTGGCCCGCAGGTAGGTTAGCAGGACGGGCCGGACCAGATAACCCGCGACACATCAAACACTTCGGTGTACGTGTCGCGTGACCGGTAACTATTTTATTTGCCGACGCGTCTACGGATGCATGCGGCACGAAGGTTGAAGTTTTGGCATTCGGTACGGGAGAGATCATGAAGACCGCGGAAGTTGGAACTCACGAACAGGGCTGGGATTTCGAACAGGCAGCGATGCCCTACGTCGACTCCCTGTACAACACGGCCTACCGGATGACCCGGAACTCGGAGGATGCCGAGGACCTCGTCCAGGAGACCTATCTCAAGGCCTACAAGTACTACGACAAGTTCGAGGAAGGTACGAACTTCAAGGCGTGGCTCTTCAAGATCATGAAGAACACGTTCATCAACAACTACCGGAAGAAGAAGCTCACGCCTCATAAGATCGATTTCTCGGAGATCGAAGAGTCGTACGAGCGCGTCATCCAGAAGAACGCGCCGGACCTCATTCGCGACCCTGAGAGCGAGATCTTCCAGGACATGATGGATGCCGACGTCAAGCGTGCGCAGGACTCGCTCCCCCACGACTACAAGATGGTCGTGCTGCTGGCGGACATCGAAGGTTTCTCGTACAAAGAGATTGCGGAGATCCTCGATTGCCCGGTAGGCACGGTCATGTCCCGCCTGTATCGCGGACGGAAGATGCTCGAGCGGACGCTCCTCGACTACGCGCGCAAGTACGGCTACATCCGCGGCGAAGCCGAGCCCGCCAAGATGCGCTCGCGCAAAGACGAGACCAAAGGTCGCAAGAAGAAGGACGACGGCAAGCCGGAAGAGGGAGAAGTCCAGGAGCCGGAAGAGAACGAAGAGGAGCTCATCTTTGCCGCCGGTGACGAAGAAGAGTTCGAGTACGAAGTGGAAGAAGAGGAAGAAGAGCGATTCGAAGTCGAGTGAATCGCGCAGTGATTACTTGAAACGGGCGGCCGAGAGGCCGCCCGTTTTGTTGCTGGCGCGCGTGTGACGGTTGCGCTGTTGTCGGTTGTCGGTTGTCAGTTGTCCGCGCAGCAGCGCCTGGACGACATTTCGCAGGCAAGCCGTTCCTGCGTGCTGATCGGCTGACGAATGCGCAGAGATTCGACGCGCGACGTCGAGGCGAGATCCCACAGATAACCGACAACCGAGAACCGAGAACAACAACAGTACCGCCCGGTAGCCGCCTTGCACTAGGAGCACATGCACTGCGGCGCCAAAGGAATTCACAGTTCTGCAACGTAGTTCCGATCGGGTGCGAGGTGTCAGCGCATGTCGTCATCTCAAGATCCACGGAAGGAAAACCGCAGCGATGCTCTGTGACGATGTGAAGCGAGTCATCTACTTCTTTCTCGACGATTCTCTCGGCGATTCGAAAAAGCAGCACTTCGAGATTCACATCAGCAACTGTCCGGACTGCACCGTGCGCATTGTGATTCAGCGCCGCCTGCGCGGGTTCATCCGAAAGCGCCTCGCCCGACTTCACGCGCCCGAGAATCTCCGCGTGCGCGTCGTCCAGTCACTGCGCAGCAACCAGTAGAAGCTCAGTCAGTGGCGAACCCGCAGACGACCCCGGCGGACGTGAAACTGATTCTTGTTTCCACGAATCCGAACAAAGGCATCGAGGCCGAGCGAATTCTCGGCATCCCGCTGCTGCGCGTTTCCCTTGCTCTGCCTGAAATCCAGGCGGCGACGGTCGAAGACGTCACCCGTTACAAGGTCGAGGTGGCCCGGACGAAGGGATACAACCGACTCATCGTCGAGGACGTCTCCCTCGGCTTCGACGAGCTCGGGAACTTCCCCGGTCCGTACGTACGCTGGCTGCTCGAGGCCGCAGGCGGCAAAGGCCTCGCCGCGATTGCATACGCTCTCAACAATCGCGCCGCTCGGGCTCAGTGCTGTGTCGGCTATTGGAACGGCCGCGAGGCCCGGACGTTTCTCGGCGAGGTCACGGGCGAGATTCTCGTGCAGCCGCGTGGCGATCGCCACTTCGGGTGGGATGCGTGGTTCCAGCCTCGCGGCTCGGACAAGACCTTCGCCGAGATGACGGATGAGGAGAAGGACGCTGTCTCGCATCGCGGGAACGCCTACCGTCAGCTGGCCGAGTGTCTCCGCAAAGAAGGACAACACTGATTCGGAAACTGGACAGTCGTCGTCTCGAACTGGCAGGGGAGTCAGTAAGCCTTTTCCGTAACTCTCTCATGTACCTGATGTTGTACGTAATGACCCAGCGGCGCCAACTGGCAGGGGCCGTGAATTACCTTCCCCCGCGGCCATCGTGGCCGCACCTACGGAAAGGAAAGCGTATGTGGGTCTTCGACGGTGAAGAGTGGACTCAGGAGAACGGCGGATTCGATTCGGTGATGAAGCCCGAGTTGAAACGCCCGCGCTATGACGAGCTTTCCCCTGAATTGCAGGTGATCGAAGTGGAGATCATCCACGTACCCGCGAACCGGTACGTGCCGCAGGTACAGCCGTAAGTTTCTCGCCCTCCGTGTCCTCACAGGCCGCACGGGAGACCGTGCGGCCTTTTGCGTTTCTGCGGCCCAAGTTTGCAGTGCAGCCAGCAGCAGGACGATGCCTCTACGCATCCCCTGCCTGCTGCAAACTGCCTGCTGCACCACCAACCGCCAGCTACGCGGGCGTGTGCCGCCCCAGGAACTTCCGTACGATGGGCTCCACGGAGTCCGAGGCGACGTTGAAGATGCGGTCGGCGTGGTAGTTCCCTTGGATGTCGAGCAGGTGAAGCTCCTTCGGCTCGTTCGCCGCTTCGTAGAGTGCGACGGAGTGCCGGTGCCCGATCAGCCAGTCGTTCTTCACGTGGACGAAACAGACCGGCACGTGCACCTGCGGCATGTCGTCGACCGCGCGCAGCTTCTCGCTTCT
>JANMSA010000339.1:0-2183 GCA_031388865.1 Acidobacteriota bacterium
AGAAGGCGACGCCGAAAATATTACTGTGACGGATCATGCCGTGTGGCTTCCCAGCAGAGCGATTCTCTGGGCCGTTCGCGGCCAGCGGATGCTCGGCTTGCGGATGGGGCCACCCGGCGCTCCGCCCGCGGCAACGCCGGAGCTGCGCAAGAAAGCGGAAGCGATCGCGCGGGCGATCGTCGGCAAGATGTAACCGACCGCTCAGCCCCATGAGAAATCAGATTGTTCACCGCTGGTACACGCGCCCGGTGCTCTTCGTCGCCGACGTGAACCGCGCACTTCGTTTCTACGTCGACATGCTCGGCTTCGAAAAGCGTTGGCATGAAGGCAACGGCTCGGGCAAAGTCTGTCAAGTCAACGTGGAGAATGCGAGATCATCTTCTGCGAGGACGCCATGCGCACAGACAAGGCGCGCCTGTTCCTCGAGCTGATCCCGGAAGGGCTTGCAGATCTTCGCCATGAAATCGTCGAGCGTACTGTTCCTAGCAAGGAATCTTGGTGGGGTTACGACGTGCTCCAGGTTGACATTCCCGACGGCAATGAGCTGCTTTTTCCGGTTTCAAAGTGAGCGAAAGCGGAGTGCGAGCGTCGCATGAGTGGCCCATCGACAGACGACCGCCCAACTAGCGATTGCAGCGGACGTGGCCCGCTGCGTTGCGGTGTCGCAAGTGCGTTACCATTTCGCGTCGCGGGCCACGCCGCTGAACCGCGGGTCCGTTAGCCGGACGGAGCCTGGGGTAGAAGCCTCATCACAAACGATGGTCAAACGTTTTCGCTGTCTCGCATTCGCGGGTACACTCGCCGCTATCGCGACCTCGATGACAGCAGGCTCCATACGCCCGCATCACCTTGCGTTGGGCGGCATCGATCGGAAACCTCCGGAGGAGTTCGCCGCCTTTGGCGCGAGCAATGGCACCGAGTGAAGCCTCGGCGCCCATCGACGATCACTCGATCTTCGGGAGCGGGAGGATCTTGTCGAGAGGACTGCGAACCTGCGCCGCAGATACGTGCGTATAGATCTCGGTGGTGCGGCCATGGGCGTGGCCGAGCATCACTCCGATGGCACGGACCGCGCTGCCCTGATCGACCAAATGCGTGGCAAACGAGTGCCGCAGGGTATGAGGAGAGACGCGCTTGGTGATGCCGGCCTGGCGAGCGGCGAGCTTTACAGCGCGCTGTACGGTGGCTGGGCTTAACGGACGCGAGGCATCGTTCTGATTGGGGAAGAGCAGATCCTTTGGATGAGTGGCGCGCCACCACTGGCGCAGCAGGTCCAGGGCGATCGGCGACAACGGAGCGACGCGGTCCTTGTGGCCCTTGCCCTGGCGGATGCACAACAGCATGCGGGACGAATCGATGTCATCGAGGCGAAGACGGCAAACCTCACCGAGACGAATGCCAGCCGAGTAAAGAACGGTGAGCATGACGCGGTCGCGAAGGGAGCGAATGGCGGCCAGAAAGGCCAGCAGCTCGTCGACCGAGAGAACGACCGGCAGGTGTCGTTCGCGGTGACCGTAGGGGATGCGCTGGACCAGTTTGGGCCGGTCCAGGACGTACCGATAGAAGAAATGCAAGGCACAGACGCACTGGTTGTACCAGCAGTACGAGACCTTCTTTACGTCGCGGACGAAGAGCAGGTACTGCTCAATATGGGGACGCCCGAGCCGGTCGGGGGAGCGGCGGAAATGAGCGGCGAAACCGGCAACCATGTGGATGTAGATGTACTCAGTGCGGGAGGACACGTTGCGGATGCGCAAGGCCCGGCGCATCTGCTCGCGCAGAGGGGTGGTGGTGATGACCATGAACGATCTCCTTTCAGTGAGATCGAATCAGTGAATCACCCTGGCCACCGCCGGGACGGGCGGGAGGAAAATGATCAGGCCTCGGCACGAACGCTCAACCACGCGGAGCGCGCCGCGTAGCGGCTTCGTTCAACTCGACGCTGCAGCGGACTTCGGCCCGCTCGCATGTATCCTTGCTTCACGTTCTTCGAGGCGGGCCGAAGCCGCTGAGCTGGGGACGTTGGGCGGACTCCGCCACAGATCGACGCTCCTCCGGCGACCGGTGAGCTACACACACAAGTTATTTGGTGCGACGAATGGCGATGACCCGTAGGTCCGCACGAGAATTTCGCCGCCTAACGTCCCCAGCTCAGCGGCTTCGGCCCGCCGCGGAGAACGTGA
>JANMSA010000362.1:0-14777 GCA_031388865.1 Acidobacteriota bacterium
TTTTCGAACGCCTGCTCGCCCGTCAGGACCGCTTTCTCGATGGCGGGATGACGCGGGATGACGCGACCCGGCACCGCAAGGGTAGCCTGGAACACCGTGACGGCAGTCATGTCCGCGCGCGTCATCTCATTGCGGACGTCATCACCATCGAGATCGGTCTCGACGCCGAAGCGCTCGGTCGGCTGGATGCCATGGTGATGGTTGTATGCGTTGTTCGAAAACTCCCGCAGGGAGATCACGTTCCCGGCCTGATGCCACGGGCGGATGATCAGCGTCGGCGGATCGGTGGGGCCATGGGTGAAGAGACTGAGCCGGGAGATGCCGTCGACGCGGCTGACGTCCCACAGACCGTCGGCCTTGCGTCCGATGAACCCGTAGCGGATGCCCTTGGAGATGAGCTCTTTCGATTCTCCCGCCCTGAGTGAGTCGCGGATGACCTGCAGGTCCGCCGTGATCTCGCGTGCGAGGAGCTCGAGATAGCCGGCGCCGAACATGCCGGTCGTCGAACGGAGGTTGGCGATGGTCGACATGTTGACCGGTTGCCCTTTCTCGTCGACCGACCCTTTGGTTGCGATCTTGTCGCTCGGATCGAGGGTGACGAAATCGAACCGCTGCCCGAGCACGAAGACATTGGTGACGAAGTCGCCGCCGCCACCGGAGATGCCGTACGGGGCGTTGTGGCAGCCGGTGCAGGCGCCGGCATCTGGGCCGGAGATGCGGTTGAACGCGCGCGCGCCAACGAGCGGATCGTTCGGGTCGGAGAGTGAGCGGCCGGTCCCCTTGGTCAAGGGCCGGCCGCCTCCTTCGTCTCCCGTCCAGACCGCGTCGAAGAGGACCTTGCCGTGCGCGACCACCTCCGGCAACGGGGTCGAGAACTCCTCGTCGTCCTGAAGATGCATGAGCACGGACACCTCGCGGCCAATGTTGGCCGCGAGGGCGTTCAGTCGCTTGTCCTGCGACACGGCCAGTGTCGCAGGAACGAGAGTCAACAGCGCGATGAGGAGTTTGGTCTTCATGCGGAACCTACTGATTGCGGCCGGCCTTCTCAGGACGCGGATGCTCGATGACGACGTGTTTGTGGGTGCTGTTGCCCTTCACGAGCAGGGCCCCCTCGGCGACGACCTTCCCCTTCTTGGTGACCTTGATGGTGATGCCGCCCGGCGGGACGTTGGTCATCGTGAAGCGGCCGTTCGGGTCAGAGTTGGTCATGCCCCGCCAATGAACGTCGCCCGACGAACGCACCTCCACCTCGCCCTTGCCGAAGAGGCTATGCGCCTGCACGCCGCTGTTCGTCGCGACGCGCCCACTTGCCGTCGTTCCCGGTCCGCCCGTAATGGTCATCGTGGTCGCGGGCGGCGGCGGGAGAAGCGTGCGGACGTTGTACGTACCGTCGTCACGCCGGGTGTAGAGGACGTAGCTGAAGTCGAGATCGAACAGGTTCGTATTGGTGAAGTACTCGTAGATGGCGGTGCCCGCAGCGACGTCGAAATTCGTGCGGCTGGTGTAATCGACCTGCTCGAAGAGGCTGTTCGGCCCCGGCGTGATACCGGTGATGGCCCCGGTGTTCAGCGCGGTGATGCCGCGGTAGGCGAAAAGGATCCGGCCGTTTGCGTACAGCGTCATCTGGATGGTGTTCGATCCGCCGTAGCTGTAGTGCTGCACGCGATCGTACGTGACGACGAAGCGCCCGGGCAGCGTCGTGTTGACGTACATCGCGCCGGTGGAGCGGCCGTAGAGGTCGTCGAAGAATGCGGCGATGCGGGGGTAGCTGCTGAAGCCCGGCAGCGTCTCGGTATACGTCCAGTCGCCAGCGCCGAAGGTGATGTAGCCGTTCGTGCCGACATAGGCCTGGGTCTGGGTGGTGCCGTAGTACGGGAACGCGAACGGGAGGTTGAACAGGTAGTAGTCGTCATCGCTGCGGGAGACGAGCGTCCCGAAGTTCGTTTCGAATACGGCCGGAACGGCGGCGATGGTGCCGACGTTCGTCACGCCGGAGGCCACGGGCGCGACCGGCATCGACGAACCCTGGAGGGTGGTGCCGTCGGCGCGTAGATAGCTGGCGGAGGCGATCAGATCGCCTCGCACCGTGGGCACGCCGAAGATCGAGAACGCGCCGGAGGAGGTGGTCGTGGCATTGCGGCCGCCGAGGGTCGTCACCGTCGCGCCGAGGAGCGGCACGCCGTTCTCGTCTACAACGATGCCGGCCACGGTGGTGAGCGGGTCGGGAATGACCGGGAAGGTCACGGTCGCTCTGCCGACGTTGTTCGCGAGGTCGACCGCGGTGGCCTCCACGGTCATGGCGTTGACGCCGGTCGGCACGTCGAAGGTGTACTCGTACGGCTCGGTCGAGTCCGTGTAGACGACCACCCCGTTGATGAAGATGGTCACGAAGCTGATGGCGACGTCGTCCGTAGCGGCGACCCGCACCATGACGGGGGTGCCTTCGATCCGCGTGGCGCTCGTCGGCGATACGATGCTCACGTCGGGCGCAACGCCGGCCAGGTCCTCAACCGGGAGGTATTGGCCGATGAAGAGTCGCGTGTTGCCGGTCGAGCCGTTCTCCGGACCGACGATGAAGGACTCGCCGGTCATGTAGACGAACGCCCCCGCAACGGCCAGGCCTGTGCCAGCGTAGTCACCGAGCGGCGCGAAGTCGATCACGCCGCGCATGACCGGGGCACTCGGAATCGTGGTGGAGACGATCGGCAGCGCGTTCGGGAAGAGCTGCTCGGCGAAGAGGGCGAACGGTCCCGCCAGCTCGACGTCGCGCGGCACGAAGCCGCTCGGCGCGGAGCCCGGCAGACCGCCGATCACGCGCGGTGCGGCCGGCGTCGAGAAGTCGACCACCTGCACGCCGCCGGTGTACGCGGCGATCCAGGCGATGGTGCCGTTCGTGCGGACGTCCTTGCCGTTGCCGCTGATGGCGACGCTGCCGGCGTTGCGCGGCTGCGCGGGATTACTGATGTCGATGACGCGCAAGCTGCTCGCGCCGTCGTCGATCACGACCGCGTAATTGCCGGAGACGTCGACGCCACGGGCGGTGCCCGGCGTGTCGATCGTCGCGACTACGATGGGCGCGGTCGGGCTGGCGACGTTGACCAGGGTCAAGCCGGCGAACGAGTCCGCGATGTACGCGAGGTTGCCGACCACGACGACGTCGAATGCGTCGCCCGGTGTGTCGACAGAGCCGGCGATGACCGGCAACGCCGGATTCACGATGTCGATGATCTTCAGTCCGGCGGCGCCGTCCGCGACGTAGGCGTAACGCCCCAGGACGCGGACGTCGTTGGCGTTCCCGTTCGTATCCACCGCGCCGATGATCCGCGGCAGACGCGGATCGGTCACGTCGACCACCTGCAGTCCGGCCGAGCCGGCGGCGACGTACGCGTATTCATCAGCGACATCGACGTTGTTTGCATACCCCGGAATGGTGATCTGCGAGAGGGCGACCGGTGAGAAGTTACGCACGGCGCCGCTGACGGCCGCGGGGTGGCCGTTGTTCAGGACCGAGACGATGCAACTGCCTTCGCTGCCGGCGTGCACCCGGCCGTCGGTCGCGCCGAAGTTGCAGACCTGAACGTTGTTCGAGCTGTACTGCGTGCCGCGGCCACGTGATGTGAGATCGATGGGGAAGCCGTCGCGCAGCCTGCCGGTCACCCGGAGCTGGGTATAGGCCTGTGGGTTGATCGTGTTGACGATGAGGGTGAAGCTGGGCGGATTGACGTCGATGGAGAGGAGCGCCGTCGCGAGGTTGTAGCTCAGCGGGTTCGTCGGGTCCGATCCCGTCTGGCCCTCGAGGGCGTCGCGCAGACCGTCGGCGTCCGTATCGGCGATGAGCGGATTGGTGATGAACCCGTCCGCGCCCAACTGGGTCTCTTCTCCATCGAGCAGCGTGTCGCCATCGGAGTCGGGGTTGCGCAGCCTCGTCCCGGCGCGCACTTCATCGAGGTTCGAGAGGCCGTCGCGGTCGAGATCCTCGAAGGCGTCTGTCGGGTTGTTCGGGTTGAGTCCCTCGCGCAGCTCGATGTCGTCGAGGATGCCGTCGCCGTCGGAGTCATCGGAGAGGACGACCGAGATGGCCACCAGTCCCGCCGCCCCTTCATTCGACGCCTGCATGACCGCCGTGCCGCTGGCCACGGCCCGCACGAAGCCGTCCGCCGTGATGGTGGCGATGGCGGGGTTGCTGGTCGTGTAAGTCGTCCCGGTCGTCGATGCAGTGACATTCCGTGTCGCGCCGCCGGCGTAGCTGGCGACTACGTTGACCTGCGTGGCCACGTTCGATAAGTTCAGCGTGGGGAAAGGTGTGGTCAGCGTGAGCCCACTGGGGATGGGGGTGGTCGCGCCGAGGACGATCTTCGGGACGTCGACCGAGCCGTTCGGTGCGATCGTGAAGAGCGCAGACTCGCCGGAGCGCGTCACGCCGTTCTCGACGCACGTGGCCCGTGCGCGCACGGGGCCGAAATTGGCCGGGATCGTCGGCACGAGCCACGAACCGTCCACCGCTGCCTGGGCGTTGCGGTTGAGGACGCTGACGGTGCACTTTTCGTTGAGCTGCGCAGAGAGCGTCGTCGCCCCGAAGAGGATGACGCAGAGAGACAGCGCGATTCGTCTGACCGTGATGTTCATTCGTTCTCCTGACGCAGCGTGCGCAGCGACAACTTGGTGACGCGGACGCGCTGGACCTGTCTCTTTTCTTCGTCGAGGGTGTGGAGCGTGTACGGAAAGAGGAGATCGGAACCGCGGACCATGAGATCGCCGACGTTCCAGAGGCGTTCCCACAGCTCGTTCTCGAGCGGGGCGGTCCAACCCGAAAGCAGCGCTCCGTTCGCGCCGTACGTACCGACCCAGAGGCGGTTCTCTTTCGGCCCCGCCACGACCCATTCGCCACGCGCGCCGGCCGCGATCCGGTACTCGCGCGGCATGCGCAGATTCGTGATGAGCGGCGTGGTCCACTCTTCGTGCAGACCGGGGGCGTAGCCGCGGACGAAGACGTCCCAGCCGGTGGCGGACTTGACGTCGTAGACCACGGCCAGGCCGTGCGGCGCGACGCCGATGGACGCTTCGCGACCGGCGAACACCTTCCGCGCCGTGATCTGCCCCTCGCTTGTGAGCTCACCGACCCAGAGGTTGGTCTGGCTGGTCTCGAGGAGCTGCGCGCCGACGGCGACGATGCTGCCATCGGGGAGCACGGCTGCGTCATGGAAGACCGTGAGCGGCTCGTCCTCGAAGGTCCGGTCCCAGCGGATGGTCAGGTTCGCGTCCAGCTTCATCAGCCAGCCGCGCGCATCGGCCCTGCCGACGACGAGGAAGCGTCCGTCCTCGGCCGGTACGACGTCCGAGACGAAGTGCGTAATGCGCGGACCGCCGAGGCTCATCGCCGAGACGATCCGGTTCTCCGCCGGGACGATCGTGTATGCGAACAGCGCATTGGCCGCGCTCGTGGCGAAGATCGCCACGTTGCCGTCGGCGAGCACTGCCAGGTCGTCGAAGCGCATCACGTCTTTGCCCGAGAAGAGCGCGTCGAGATTGATGCGCGCGAGCTCCTCGCCGTTCGCATCGAGCCCGATCAGCTCCGTCGTCGCTTCATTCGGCGTGAACTTCCCCTGCGGTTTCGCGTTGACGAGCATCCATACCGGGCCCGTGCTGGTTTCGTAGGAACGGCGCAACTCGTGCTCCCGCTCGGAGGCCACGGCGGTCTTCCACAGGGGCTGGCGCGTCATCTTAGGTTGTGCCGCCGCGGTAAGGCCGGCGGCACAGAGAAGTGCAAGAATCGTCAATCGATTGATCATTGGGGTTCCTTGGCTTGTCATGCACAGCAGTCGCAGAACTGCTCTTGCCGTTCCTTCCACGCGCTCGTACCGAACTTGTCGAGGCCGAGCTTGTAGATCGACGACCACAATGCGCAGTCCGACCTCTCTTCGTACCACTCACCGCAGAGCAGCCACTTCAGGCCGCTGAACGGGCAGGAGGCCTCCGGATACGCGGCGTTGCAGACGCCGGTCATGTCGGTGTACATGCCGGTATCGCACGCGGACTGGGTCGACTTGCAGGTCTGGTAACAGATGTCGTGGTTGTTGCAGGGGAGGTTGGACTGCGACTGGCCCGGTGCGAGCGTCTCCGGCCTTCCGAAGCTCGTGCTGCTGTGGCCCAGGAAACCGCCGACGGGGTCCTGAATGGAGAGACCAGGCGTGATCACCGCCAGGATCGATGGCACAGAGCAGCCGTCGACCAGATTCGTCTTGTCGTTCTTCACGCGACCAGGGCACTTGGCGACGAGCGTGTCGAAGGGGTTGCCCTTCTTGGGGATCTTCTCGCCGTTAAAGCAGCAGGTGTTCGCGTCGAGCGTACCGGTGCGCGTTGGATCGGCGACGCAGTTCGTGCCTTCGCACTTCTTGCAGTCGGGGCAGGTGGCGGCGGCGCCGGTCGGATTGGGATTGCCTCCGCAGTGCCAGCCCGCCTTCATCACCCCGACGCCCGGATCGGAGCGGAGCACCGAGCCGTCGTCGCTGACGCTCGCCGTGCCGATGGCGACGAAGGTCGAGAGGTCGTGATCGTACGAATACATCTCCGTGACTTCGCGCGGCTGGAGGCCGTCGACGTTCGGGAAGCTGATCTGCGCCGGCGGATTGAAGTGCGTGCCGACCGGCTGGATGGTGACGACGAAACGCGGCTGCTGGCCGAAGCCTGGCACCATCGGCACCTTGTCGCCATGCACCGGCGTGACGGTGATGCAGCCGGAACGCGAGCCGCCGGGGAACGTCGCCGCGCCCGGTGCGACGCTGAACGAAAAGCCTGGAACCGACGGCAGCGTGAGCGTGCCGCCGATCGTCTCGTTGACGCAGAGACGATTCACCGGATCGAGGACCGGCAGGTAGATCGGCAGGCCGACCGTGTTGTCCTGCCCGGCCACCGTGACGATGTCGAACTCGAGCGGCGGATAGCGATTGCTGCCCGGGATGGTGCTCCCATCGGCCACGAGCTTGTACGCGCCGATCGGAACGCCCGTCATCACGAACTGTCCCTGCTCGTTCGTCGTCACGGGCGTGGCCACGGCCTGGGGGATGTTGCTCGCGCTGCCGAGGTACGCCTGATAGAGGCGCATCGTCGCGCCGGCGAGCGGGGCGTTGCTGTTGTCGAAGACCACGCCGCTGATGCGGGTCTGCGCTGCGTCGCCCGGCACCTTCGCGGATGCCATGAACGCGGCCGGATTGCTCGTGTTGGCGGGGAACGTCGCTTCGACGCGGTGTGAGGCGTTGCCCGGCTCGAGTCCGAGAGTGAGCGAAGCGAGAGCGCGGCCGTCGCTGTCGGTGTTCGTGGTGATGACCGTCTGGCCGCCGATCGTGCCGCCGCCGGAAGTGGCGGTGAAGGTGACCGGGACGTTGGCGAGGCGGTTGTGTCCCGCGTCCGTGACCACTGCGACGAACGGGAACGCGAGCCGCGTCCCGATCGCACCCGTCTGGTCGAGACCGGCGTCCACGTTGATGGACGCGGGAGCGCCCGGCGTCGCGTTGGCGGTGAAGATGGCCGTGCCGCCGAAGCCGGTGGCGGTGGCCTGGACCTTGTGATTGCCGGCGCCGGAGCGCGTGCCGAGGGTCAGACGCGCTTCCGCGCGGCCGTTCACATCGCTGCGGACGACCACCCACGGCGCGGTCGTGCCGCCCGCGCTGAGTGCTCCGTTGCCCTCGGTGACCTTGAAGACCACTGCGGCGTTACTCACCGGCAGACCGGCTGCGGTGGTGAGGCTCACCGCGAGTGCCGCCGGCAGAGCGGTGACGATCGCCGCCGTCTGCTGGTTGCCACCGGCAATCCGGATCGTCGACTGCGGGGTCGCATCGCGGACCACGCTCACGCGCGTCGTGAACTGATTGCCGACGCGATCGCGGCCGATCACCTGGATCGAGTTCTCGCCGGGTGCGAGTGCCACGGACGGCGCGATGAACGTGCGGTTCACGACGGTCGCGGCGATGCCGTTGACCGTCACCCGCGCCTGCTCGTCGTTGACCGTGCCGACCACGATGTCGTTGACGGTGCCGGCGACGGCGACCGTCGACTCGACGGTCCGGAAGCCGTCGGCGGGCGAGGTAACCGCCACGCGCGGCGGCGTGGTGTCGAGCGTGACCTGCACATTCGCGGTGCCGATCTTGCCGCTCGCCGCTCGTGCCACCGCGGTGAGGGCGTTGTTCCCTTCGACCAGCGGAACGGTGGCGACGAAGATGTCGCCAGACGTGGTAGCCGTGACCCCGTTGATGGTTACGACCGCCGCAGCGTCGCTGACTGTGCCGCGCACGGTGATGGGGCTGAGGTTGAGGAAGGTGAAGTTCGCCGGCTCCGTGATGGTCAGGCGCGGCGACGTGAGCACGCCGAAGCGCACCGACCGCGTCGAAGCGTTGCCCGCCTTGTCAGTGGCCACTACTTCCACGCCGCGCGCACCGTCTTCGAACGTCATCGCGCAGGTGAACGTGTTTCCGCTCGTGGTCGCCGGCGCGCCGTTGCACGTGACGGTGTCGATCCCCGCCAGGACGTCGGAGACGCTGCCGGTGACCGCGACGGTGGCGGTCATCAGCGAGGCCCCTTCGGACGGTGTCGTGATCGCGAGCGACGGCGCGACGCTGTCGACGTTGATCGTGATCGAGGCGCTGGCGGTGTTGCCGGCGAGATCCTTTGCTACTCCGCTGAAGGTCTGATTCGGGCCATCGATGGTGACGATGACCGCGGGCGGACATACGTCGATGCCGCTCTGGTAGTCGCTACAGCGGAAGACGACCCTCACCGGCGCCGAGCGCCAGCCGTGGACATTCGCCTGCGGAACCGCAAAGGCGCTGATCGTCGGCGGCGTCGTGTCGACGTCCATCCCGTTGCCCCAGAGCGAGATGATCATCCGCTCATCGAGCTTGCCGCGCAGCTCGACCGACAGAGTATTCGTGGCCTGAAGCGTGACCGGCTTGACGAGCAGGGTGACCTGCTGGTTGAAGTCGCTTGTGGTGAAGAGCGTCACGCCGTTGAGCGTGATGATGGCGGAGGAGACGGTGCTGTTCTGGATCCGCAGCTCGTACTGCGCGTCGGGCGAGAGGCCGCTGAAGGTCTCGGTGACCACCGCCGGCTGCCCCTTTGCCCGGGTGAACGTCTTCGGACCCCAGAGCTCCCGATACCCGGCCGTCTGCGCCGAAAGTGTCGTGGCCAGGAGCGTAAGAAAGACGATGAAAGAAAGCGACAGCCGGCGATACGGCGAACCGGCTGGCAAGGCACACGTATAGCGCGTCGACAATGCGGCCATGGTTCCGCACCTCCATTGATGCCGTTGATGGACTAGGATAGAAATATGTAGGGACGATTGGAGCGCGCAGTGTAGGCGTCGCGCAGGAGTTAGTCAATCAAAAGTGACGAATTCGTCAAACTCTCACGGTCGAATCGCAGTACGACGGAAATCCGGGGAGTGCGAGACGTAGAATGGTGAGCATCGATGAGGTGGCGGTGCGCGTTGACGCTGGTCCTGGCGGTGAGCGGCGGCTGCCGCCAGTCGGGCGACAAGCTCGATGAGGCGGTGATCCATCAGCGCGGCGCGCTGACGATTCGCCTCGTGCGCTACTACGAGAAACTTTCCTGGCATTACGACGGGGAGGTGTTCCAGGTCCATTGCTCGTCACCCGCGACGCAGGGCGTGCCGGCTCAGCCGATGCAGCCCGCCGGCTGGGTGACGATTGGCAACGGTCCGGCGATCGGATCGAAGTCGGCGGAGGAGCTTGCGCAAAGGGACCGGCACCGCTATCTGGTCTTCGACGAACAGACCGTGGCCTGGTGGCCGAACGTGGCGTTCCACGTGAGCTTCGACGGCTGCGGCACCAGCGTCCGTTGGTGGCCGACGTCTCTCCCCGAGTCGATGATCGACGTCCGGCCGAAACCGGCCTACTGCGGTCCCGGCGGAGCCGACTGCCGCAACTACGACTTCATGGCGGAACGCGCGCCGCGATACGAGTCCGTCGCCGTCGATGGGGACACGGTTTCATTCGTGGTGCGTACTCCCGCAATCAGAGGGGGCAGCCTGCGGGTGACGAGCGCGGATCGCGGCGCGACGTGGCGCGTCGCACCATGACTCACCGCTTCCCTGTCGTGCTCGTCACTCCCAGATTGAGACTGACGGTGCTGAGTCACCCGTTGTCAGTTGTCGGTTGTCAGTTGTCTGAGAGTTTTCGCATCAATGAACAGTCACGGACAGCCGGCAACAGGTCAGCAGCCGGCCAACCACAGTAGGTCCCTGGACTCGTTGCCGAGAGGTCTTCCCCTGCTCGAAGAGTCGCAGAGAACTGACAACGGACAACCGACAACACCTTAGACGCAACACCAGTTAACGCAACACCAGCAACCAGCAACGAGCAACCAGCGAACCTAGAACTTCCCCCTCACCTGGAACGAGAAGATCGGGCCGATCTGCCGGTCGCGCTCTTCCACGAATGCAACTGGATCCGTGCGCCTGCCGGCGTGGACGGTCCTGTCCCACATGCTGTCTGCCGCGAGCGCGTTGTAGACACCCGCGCGTACGGTCAGGCCGTACACGTTCTTGTGCTCCAGGTAGAGGTCACCCCACACCGGGCCTTCCCACTGCCGGCCCACCTCGGTCAGCCGGTAGTTCAGCGCATTGATCTGGTACGACGCGCCGGCGCCCCAGGCCCAGTCGGACTTCGGGACGTCATGCCTCAGGGCGAGGCTGCCCGCCCGCAGAAGGCTGTTGCTGATCTGGCGCTGCTCACCGGTCAGCGGATCCTCCACCTCGCTGTCCTGTAATTGGACCTCCGCGTCCAGACGCGCGCCGCGCCAGCCGAAGTCATCGAGATTCAACGTGCTTCGTGACTCGAGGCCATAGACCGTCGCATGGTCGAGATTGCCGGGTGACTCGCCGCTCAAACCGATCGGAACGTAGTCGATGATGTCGTCGATCAGCCGGCCGTAAACTCGCAGTGTCGTCGATCCGAGCGTGCCCAGGGTACGCACCCCTTCCATCTCCAGGTCCCAGCTCTGCTCGGGGACGAGATCCGGGTTGGCGGCGGTCTCGACGTCCGTCGCGACGTCGACGGACGCGAGGAAGTCGAAGAAGTTGAGCTGGCCCACTCGCCGCGCGAGCTTGATGTTGACGTCCGTGCGCGGAGAGATCTTCCACGCCGTGGACAGCTCCCCTTTCGGCCGGTAGAACGTGCGCGTCGTGCCGCCGGCACCAGCCTGCGCCAGCTGCGAGTACTCTCCGCCGCCCGACAGCTTCATCGTCACGTTCGAGGAAAGGGGGCGGCCGTAGCTGCCCATGATCTGGTACCGCTCCTCCTCAACGCTGGCGGTGCCGCCCGGCAGGGGGATCTCGTGGAACGCTCCGTTCCCCTGCATCTGGAAAAGCCGTGACGTGTTGTCGAGACTGTTGAACGCCCCCTCGGCTGAGATTTGCCACTCAGCGCCGCGACCCGTCCAGCCATACTCGGTCCGGCCGATGACCTCTCTCTCGTCGCCGATCTGGCTGAAGCGGTCGCCTGCCGCGGGTGAGCCATCGGCAAACCGCGTGATGACAGTGACCTCGTTCGGATAGCGCGAACCGCGACCGAGGGCGATCAGCTTCAGCCGCCCCTTCCCGAGGTCCAGCTCGTAGTCGCCGCCGAGCTCGTAGTTGTCTCCGTGCTCGTCCACCGTCACTGTGCGAGCTCGATCGGCACCTCCCACTCTCGTTCGCCTTCCGGTCTCGAGGAAGTCGAAGTACAGGCGGCCGTACAGGATGTTGAGGTTGCCCTTTGAGGTTCCGGGTCCATCGAGAACGAACTTGCCGCTGAGACGGGGACGCTCGACGTTGCCGCGCCATTGCTCGTCCCGCTCTTCCGTGAGAGTGCCGTCCGGGCCGTAGATCCACGTCGGTCCCCCGGCCCCGCCGCGGTTGCCGCGGTTGTCGATGGCGAGGGTGTATTGAACCGGACCCTTCGTGCCGCTCAGTGAGATATCAAAGCGGGTGAAGAGCGGATCCGCGTAGACCGCACGGAACTCGGGCCGATAGGAGTACTGGCCGCTGACGCCTCCCGAACGCACGATCACGTTCGCGACCTGACCGGAGAGTCCCGGAACATTGAGCGTCGCGCCGTCGACAATCTCGATCCGTTCCACGTTCTGCGCAGGGATCCGGCTCAGCTCGTCGACGACATCGTTCGATTTGCCGGAGATGCGCTGGCCGTTGACCACCACGTTGCCGGTTGCGTCCCCCAGGCCTCGCTCCTCTTCCTCCTGCTTGATCCCGAAGCCGGGAACGCGGCTGAGCATGTCGTAGGCCGTGCGCGGCGCAAATTGCGCAAAGTCCGCCGGCAGATACGTTCGAGCCTCCGCAGGCGCAGGGGGGGTGGAGGGTGAGGCGGTCTGCGCGCAAAGAACCGATGCGGGGACGGAACTGATGAGAAGCGAAACGATCGTCAGTCGGAGGCTCATAGGTTCTCTTTTCGCGTGAGACGAAAGTCAAGGAGAGTGGATGAAGGCTCGGAGTGTCAGACGTTCCCGCCGTGAAAATGTTAGGAAGGTCGTTCAAGACTGTAGAGCGACTCGCAGGGTCACCAAGTTCGAATCAACATAGACGTTGTTCGTAGAGAGCAACGAAAGGTTTCGTAATCGGCGAGAGAATGTTTGAGTAGCGCGTCCGCGAAAGGAACGCTGGCGTCCCCGCATGTTTCAATTGCTGTCATCCCGAGCGGTCCAACGGCAGGGGACTGCCGTGAAAGTGGTGATGACGCGCGGTGCGCAGCCGGGACGAGCCTAGTGAATGGCAGGCGCCCCTCCAAAGAGAGCTGCTGACGGGATCAGGCCTGGGCGACCGGGGGCATGCAGCTGCGCACGAGAGCTTTGAGCGCGCCGATGTCGAACGGCTTCGGCAGGAACGCGCAGATCCCGGCGTTCACCGCGACGGCCACGTCCGGGTCGCGGTTCGCGCTGACAACGATCACCGGAATCCGCCTGAGCGTCGGATCCTGCTGCCGCTCACGAAGGACGTCCCATCCTGAAAGGATGGGCATCATCAGGTCGAGTACCACGACGTCCGGGTGTGCGTCGCGCATCAGGTCGAGGGCGTCGCGTCCGTTGGGAGCCTCCATGAAGGTGTAGCCGTCACGCCGGAGCGCGGCCACGATCATCCTGCGGATGCTCGGGTCATCGTCCACCACCAGGACGGAAAAGGAACGGACTGCCGCTTCCACCACCTCGGAATTATGCCCGATGTCCGTGGTTAGAGCGCACGAAATGAAGGTCGCCGTGGCCATGTCGGGCGGCGTCGACTCATCGACGGCCGCGTATCTGCTCAAGTCCGAGGGGCATGAGGTGGTCGGCTTGTCGATGCAGATGTACGACAATCTCAGCCGTAGCGACACGACCTACGGCGGCTGCTGCACGATCGACGACCTCGCGGACGCCCGCCGCGTAGCGTGGCGTCTGGAAATCCCCCACTTCACTCTCAACCTCGAGTCCAATTTCCACGAGAAGGTCATCACGCCTTTCGTGCAGGGCTATCTCGCCGGGACGACACCCAGTCCCTGCGTCCTGTGCAACACCCACGTGAAGTTCGACCTTTTTCATCAGAAGGCGATCGCGATCGGCGCCGAGAAGATTGCCACCGGCCACTACGCGCGCATCACTCGCGACGACGGCCGCTACGAGCTGCGCAAAGCGCTCGACCTGGCGAAGGATCAGTCGTACTTTCTATTCGAGTTGTCGCAGGCGCAGCTTGCCGAGGCGCTGTTCCCGCTGGGCGATTTGACCAAGCCGCAGGTTCGGGACATCGCGGAAGAGGCGGGTCTCTCGGTGGCGCGAAAGAAGGAGTCCTTCGAGATCTGCTTCGTGCCGGAAGAGGACGGCTACGCGAAAGTGGTGGAGCGCGAGGCGGGCGTGCAGCCGGGGGAGGCCGCGGGCGAGATCGTGGACATGGAGGGCACTGTGGTCGGCACTCATGACGCGTACTACGGCTTCACGATCGGTCAACGCCGCGGCCTTCAGGTCGGTGGAGCTCCGGACCGCACCTACGTAGTGGACGTCAATCCATTCACGAAGCGTGTGGTCATCGGTCCCGCTTCCGCACTCGAGAAAGATGAGCTCGTGGCGCAGCGCGTCCATTGGATCGCGGGGGAGCCACCCTCGAGACCGATCGAGGTGCAGGCGCGTGTTCGCTCGCGAATGGCAGACGTGGCTGCGACGGTTACCCCGCTCGATGGCGATCGCGCACGGGTGACGTTCGCGCAGAAGCTTCGCGCCATCGCCCCCGGCCAGGCGGTAGTTTTCTATCAGGACGACCTGTGCCTGGGTGGGGGCTGGATCACGCGGGAGTCCGCGAGCTGAGACGTCAGGCCATCGCCGTACGCGTGCCCGTCTCCGCTCCTTTGTAATCCGTGGTCAGCCAGACCAGGAAGACCACCACCCCGAAGCCCACGTAGAAGTTCCGCGCCGGCGTCTCGCTGGCAAAGCCGAGGAGCCAGGGCATGGCCACCAAAGCGATCGACACGACGAGCTCGATGGCGCCATGCACTGTGAAGGGCACCAGCTTGAAGATGCCGAACGGAAAGGCCGTGATCAGCGTGACTATCAGATGCACGGCGGACAGCGCGTAGGAAACGGTGGCAGGAGTCGAGGAGAAGTTGAACAGAGATGGCGCCAGCGCGAACGCGACAACGACCACGAAATCGAGGTAACCATGGACCCGCGGGGAAAGGATCTTCATTTGGGAATGCCCTCCGCGACCATGGTACGGGACCGGGATTGGAAATCGAGGATTGAGGATCGAG
>JANMSA010000380.1:0-4458 GCA_031388865.1 Acidobacteriota bacterium
AGTGGTCGGTTGTCTGCGGGGCTGTGGCTTCGGAGGACGTCCTCTCAGAGAACCGACAACCGAGAACCGAGAACCGACCGGCGCGCGAGAGGAACGTTTCTGCCGCGCGGACTCCTAGGAGTCTCCGCGGCAGAAAACCGCCGCTGGAGGCGGCGCGTAGGGTAGCCGGTGGTGCGCGCGAAGCGAGCGACCACCGGTCGACCACCGTCCACATTTCGACCCCGGCAGGGGTCGCGGAGATCGCGAACAGCGTCAGCGCGTGGCAAACGGACGCGACCCCTACCGGGGTCCCAACCTGCGCGACAGGACACCTGCCTCGACAAACCGCAGACAACCAGAAACGCCGCGAAGACGGCCTACCTGGTGGGCACGTTGTGCGTCGCGACGTTGTAGTGGGCGTCCACCGCGCGCACGATCACGAACTTGCCCGAGAGGGAGCTTCGGTCGAGCCTGAACGTTTCGTCACGCGAGTCGGCGATGCCGTCGACAGGGGTAAGGCGGATCCACCTCTGCGCGTCGGCGGAATACTCGACCTTTCCCACGGGCGAGAGGTCATCGGTGATGCGTACGGTGATCTCGTTGCCGCTACCGGGAGAAGCGGTGATTTTGGGTGTGGTGTTATCGACCTGGAACTCGACGCCCTCTTTGCTGTCCCGAAGCGGCAACTCCGGGTTGTCGAGTGCGTCGCTGACTTCGAGGCGGAGCTCGTACCGACCATCCGGAAGCTGGGAGGTGTCGAAGTTGAGCTGTGTTTCCTCCAGGTTCTCGCGCAGACGCAGCCAGCGGTCGCTCCCCTTCTGCCGGAAAGACAAAGTGTAGCGAAGCGAGTCGCTGTTGTCGTCAGACGCCCGCCACGAGACGGTTCGAAAGCCTTTACGGAACATCCGCTTGCCCTGCTCCGCGCTGGTGCGATCGCGCGGCGAGTCGAGACTGCTGAAGATCCCATACTCGTCTGGATTGGTCGCTTCGACGACGTGGGGCGCGGAAGGATAGGCCGACGAGATGAGCACCACGGCCGGATCCTGCACCGTCAGCCCTTCGATCTCCGGAGCAACGTTGCGGTTGATGTAGGCGACGGTCACACCGTCCACAGCGGCTCCCTGGCCGACCTTCGGCATCGTGAGCTTCCACTGGAGGTACTGGGCCGCGGGTGCACCGATGTTGCCTTCGAGAGACGTCTGCGGGGGCGTCCAGGCGCTCCAGGTACTATCGGGCGTGCGGGTGTTTCCGCTGCGGAAAGAGACCGCCACCGTGGCGCTCTCGAGGTTGCGGCCTTCGACCTGATAGTGCCCGAACCGGGAGAAGCGTTCGGCATCCTTTGCGGCGGAGCGGAACTCCGGGTTCGCAGCAGAGCGGGTTTCCATCTGGTAGACCGCGCCGCTATTGGTCGTGGTCACGACGTTCCCGGAGATGGACACGACCTGTTTCTCAGGAACCGCGCCGAGGAGGGAGAGCTCGCCGTTGCGTAGCTCGTAGATGCGGCCGTTCGGACCCGTGGCCAGAAGCACGCTGCCGCTCGCGCCGCCGCTCAGCGCATAGACCATCTCCCGCTCGAACTTGCGCACCGTCTCCACGAAGCCATCCGCATCAATCCGATACACCTCAGCCGCCCCACTCTGAGCAGCCGCGCTGGCGGCGCTGTCATCGAACGAGAACGTCACCTCCGGCGCTGCGGCCGCTTCGCCTTCCTTCTTCGCTTCGCCGGCTGCCGCGCTGCCCGCCTGCTGCTGTTGCTGACCGCTTTTGGGCTGCGACTTTGGCGGTGCGACCGAGGGAAGAACGTTACTGACTCCCGCCGCCCAGGCTGTTCCGGAGGGGTCTACATACAGCGATGAGATCTCGTTCAGCGTGGACTCGAACAGTGCGTGCGCGTTGCCATCGCGGGTGATGTGATAGATCCGTCCCTTGCCAGAAGCTCCGGCGAGCAGGCTGCCGTCCTTTCTCGAAGCGAGCGATCGGATATGAGTGTCCTGCGAGTCGTACAGGACTTTCCCCTCCCCTTTCGCGCTCACGCGGAACAGCTTTCCGTCGACGCCGGTCGCCACCGCGATGTCGCCGCCCGGCAGACCTTCGAGCGCCCAGATGTACGCCTGCGCGGGGTTGAAGAACACGGTCTGCGCACCGCTCTCCGGATCCACGCGATAGATCTTGCCGTTCGGTGAGCTCCCAACCAGTAGAGAGTTGCCATGGAACGCGATGGCGTAGATCTCAGGCTCGGGCGCGGTGAAGAGCACTTTCACGTCCGTCCCTCGAAGCCGGTAGACCTTTCCCTCGTTACCAGTGCCAAAGAAGCGATCGCCGTTCGGCGCCGCCGTCTGCGAGAGCACGAAAGGATCGGTGAAGGAGGCGACCTTCCGCATGGCGGGAGCAACCAGGAGCTCGCCGCGCGAGGAGATGGCGAATCCCTCCAGCTCGCCGCCCAGGAACTCCTCCGCGGACTGCACGCGCCAGAACTGAGGCGCGACTGCAAAAGACTGGGTGGCAATGAGGAAAGCCGAGATCAGGACAATGGACCGGCGCATGATTTCCTTTCAAAACGAAGCGGCGGGCTTTCAGCCCGCCGTCATGATCGTCGGACCCGAGGCCCGCGCAATACAAAGAATCGTGAACTGTTGCCTCAGAGGTTCGGCCGCACGTCGAGGTCGATCTTCAGCGCGCCGTCGACGATGTAGCCGAGCGGACGGGCGTGCTGCCCGGCGCGATGGTACTTCACAGCAGCCTGAGCGCCATTGGAAGTATCGCCGGTGACCACCGCGCGCATCGAAGGCGGGAGGTTGGGCAGGTAAACACCCGAGGTCACCGCACCCTCACCCGTCGAGTAGAGACCCACTGTGAGATCGGTCGCTGGACGAAGCCTCTGCAGAACTCCCAGTACCTGCTCGAGTGTGCGCGGGTCCGGAGGAACGAGGGTGAAGTCGACTGCGTTCATGGTGGACCCGCTTCCGACCAGCAGATACGCGGCGCCCGCGGGCTGGTCGTCGGGGATGCGCACGTCGAAGGTCTCGACGAACGACTCGCCGCGAAAAGGCTTGAGGACGGCGCGCACTTTCACGGTATCGCCGGCGGAAATACGCGTCTTGTCCTGCACGAGCGAAGCTTCCATCAGCTTGGCGATGCGAAGGTCATCGTCATGGCGAAGGCGGATCTTGACGGTCTCGATCTCCGCGTCGCGGAACTCGTTGGACATCACATAGCCTGCAACGAGCGCCAGGTACTGCGGAATGGCCTGACGCGCCTGCTGCCCGGCAAATCCTTCACGGATGTGGATCGTGTCGAAGCCTTTCAGCTTGATGTCCGACTCCATCAGCACGGTCCGCTCGCCCGCGGCGCGTTGCGCGTTGGCCACCACAGAATCCGTGACCATCGCCAGCATGAGCGGCGAGAGGTACGAGTGGCGAACGACGTTGACGTTGTACTTCTGCGCGGGACCAGCGCCGTCGAGAGTGACCTCGACCGGGATCATGTCCGCTTTCGCCCCGAGAATGCCCATGATGCCGGCAGCGCGATCCTGCCGGAGCACCCCGACGATCGGACCGGTATTAGAGAACTTGAACGAGCTGGAGAGACTGGGCAGGACGGTCACGACTTCCGAGGTGGCCATCGGGAAGTTGATCTCACCCATGTCCAGAAAAGGATGACCGAACGCGTAGACGTGCTCCTTGTCGACATAGGTCACCGTTCCGCTCGCGGCCACGTTGAAATCCCCTGTGAGCAGGACGGCACCGACCGGGTCACCAGGCTCGAACGAGGTCTTGGCGTTTGCCGCCGAGGCTGACGCGGACGACGCGCCGGAGGGGACGGTGACGAAACCGAGCTGCTCGAAATAGGGAGCGAAGCGCTGGATGGTCTCCGGCGCGAAACTGGAAACGGACATCGGCAGTGCGATGCGGGTCGCACCGCTGATGGAGCTCACCGGACCCGTCGCCATCGTCTTCGCGAATTTCTGAAAAGCTTCTTCCGGCTTGCTGCCGGCAAGGGCCTGCAGCAGTTCCACTCCGGTCATACGCGGAACAGCTCCTGCTGGTGAGGCTCCTGCAGGACGCACGACCTGCGAGAGCTTCAGCATCTCTTCGATTGGCGTGATGCCCGCGACTGGCTCTTTGGAGAACTGCCAGGCATAGGCAAGAGCACCGATGACTTTGCCGTCGATGAAGATCGGCGAGCCGCTCATTCCGGCGATGACGCCGGCGCGACGCACGACGGGAGAGTCCACGCGCGCCAGGATGAGGTTCTGACCTGGGCCGATGTTGTGCAGCAGGCCGAGGATCTCGACGTCGAATTTCTCGACGGTCGTGCCCTCGAAGACGGTCAGGCCGTAGCCCTTCATCCCCTTCTGCACCTCGGACAGCGGCATCCGTTCGGCCGCCTGAGCGGTGGACGCAAACATCACAGCGGCGGCGACGAGGAGACCAACTTGTCGGCTGAGCACGAGCGGTGTAACCGTCACGGTGGACAGGT
>JANMSA010000388.1:0-5567 GCA_031388865.1 Acidobacteriota bacterium
CGTCACTCATTTGTGTCGGGCGCGGCGGCTGCGGATTTCGCGCCAGTATAGAATCGGGGTGGAACCTAAGGAGCTTCGCATGAAGGCTCATGCACCCGCGCTGTTGCTGCTCGCCGCCATCTCCCTGCCGCTGCCGGTCCAGGCGCAGAAGCGTCCCGCCATCCCCTCCCTTGGCGAGACGATCGAAGTCAACATCGTTGACGTGGATGTGATCGTCACGGGCAGAGACGGCGGGCGGGTCCGCGGTCTGAAGCGCGAGGACTTTGTGATCTTGCAGAATGGAGAGCGTCGTGAGCTCTCGAATTTCGCGGAGTATGCATCGGCCGGTGTGAGCGAGGGCGTGGCGCCGGCGCAGCCGCGCACGATGCTGGTGTTCATCGAGCGCACCAAACTGCCGCCTCACGACGCCGAACGGCTGATGAACTCGATCCGGAACACTTTGCGGAACACCATCCGCCGGGGAGATGCCGTCGGTCTCGTGTTCTGGGATCAGGACAGGCAGGTGCGGATCGATTTCACGGATGATCTGGAGAGGTTCGATGGCGCACTCGAGGCCGTGAAAAGTCAGCTCGTCACCGCGGGACGCACTCAGCGAGCCGATGAGCTCATTTTCGAGGTAAACACCAGACAGGATTTCGATGAGCGGAACGCGGCGATGGAGGACCTCGATCTCGGCGCCAGCACCATCCCTGTCAGCAACTGGTCCGCGGTGATCGAGCGCTTCGGCAGCATCGACTCGCTGACCGAGCTCAGTCGGATGAAGCTGCGCGTGAGTGCGATCAACACCGCGATCAACAGCATGGGGGCGTTCGAGGGAAAGAAAGTGATGCTGCTGGCCACGGAACGCCTCGGCGACGTGGTCGGCGGCGAGTACGAATATGACCCGTCGACGGACGTCCTCGCGGTCAACGTGCGCCAGCGCTTTGCGACCACCGAACTGATCGACTCGATCATCCGCAACGCCAATGCCGTTGGCGTCACGATCTATCCAGGGTATCTGGTTGGGAGGGATGCGCGCGTCAGCTCCGAGGAAGTCGCGAAGATCGCCCGGCAGACCGGAGGGCTCGAGGCGACCGGCACCGGAGAGTTCGTGAAGCTGATGCAACGCGTCGAGGACGATCTCGCCGACTACTACTCCCTCGCCTACCGGATCGACGCGAGCGGCGTGGACCGCAAACGCGACATCGTCGTCAAAACGAAGGACCCGAAGCTCGTCGTGCGCGCGAGAAGCAGCTATGTCGAGAAGTCGGATCAGACCCGGATGAAAGACCGGCTGCTGGCGGCGATCGTGCGGTCGGCGACCGACTCCATGTTCCGCATCCAGGCCGAGCTGGGACGATCCACCAGACGACGCCGGTCCATCGATACGGTTCCGCTTCAGGTGAGGATCCCCATCAACGCCTTGACGGTCGTGCCGGAGAACGGCGCGCGCGTGGGAGCGTTCTCTGTGTACGTGCTCGCCAGCGCGGGCGGCGATGAGATGAGTGCCGTCAGTCAGCAGACACGGCGCTTCGAGATTCACCCGACGGAGACGGCTGCGGGGCATTTCACCTTTGACTTTCAGCTGTTGCTCAATCGCAAGACGGACCGTCTGGCGGTGGGCGTGATGGACGAGTTGTCGAAGTCGTACGCCGTGCTCCGCGTAGCGGTCCCGGAACGGCAATAGGACGACACCGCGCCGCGCGAAGATTCTGGACCTCCGCGCTCGGTGTCCTCATGAGCCGGCCTCCACGTCCCGGAGGCCGTGCGTGTGCGTGCCATAATCCCGCCGCGAATGCCCTTCCTCGAAGGCCAGCAACTCTCCAAGACGTATCGCAATGCGGAGGTTCCGGTCGTTGTGTTCCAGGACCTCGATCTGGCGGTGGGAAAGGGCGAGATGCTGGCCGTCGTGGGCCCTTCCGGGATTGGCAAATCGACGCTCCTTCATCTCCTCGGTGGACTCGATCGCCCGGACACAGGACGGATTCGCGTTGCGGGCCACGATCTGGGCTCCCTCACCAACGATCAGCTCGCCCGCTTTCGCAATCGCAACGTTGGTTTCGTCTTCCAGTTTCATCACCTCCTGCCCGAGTTCACAGCTGCGGAGAATGTGGCAATGCCGGGATGGATTGGGAGAGCGGATCGCGCGGACACGCTACGCCGCGCCGGCGAGCTCCTGGCCGAGCTCGGACTGGAGGGACGCCGCCGTCACTATCCGAATCAGCTGTCCGGCGGAGAGCAGCAGCGAGTGGCCATTGCGCGAGCTCTTCTCGCCGATCCAGTGTTGTTCCTCGCGGACGAGCCAACGGGGAACCTAGACCTCACCACGAGCGAGAAAGTCTTCGAGCTGATGCGGCAATGCCACCGGAAACGCGGTCTGACGTCGATCATCGTCACGCACAATCCCGACCTGGCCGCACGCTGCGATCGCGTATTGGAGATGAAGCAGTACGGACAGCATTGAGGCGGAGAACGGACATGAAGCTCGGACTGACCCTCGTCATCGCGGTGACGCTTCTCGCGCCCGACCTCTCCGCGCAACAGCCGCGCGTCGACGAGACGATCGAAGTCTCCATCGTCAACGTGGACGTGCTCGTCACCGACCGGCAAGGCAAACGCGTGACCGGCCTGACCGCCGCGGACTTCGAGTTGCGCGAGGAAGGGAAGCTGCAGCCGATCACGAACTTCGCCGAGTACACACCCGCCGTCTCGGGCGCCGGCGCTTCCATCGAGGCCGATCGCGAAGCGGCTGCCGCCGCGGCGGCGGCCCGTGTCCCGCGCACGATCGTCATCTTCGTCGAGATCACCAGCAGGCTGACGCCGTTGCAGGCGAAGCAGATGTTCGATTCCCTCCGCTCGCTGGTGCGCGACACCGTGAAGCCCCGCGATCGCGTGACTATCGTCTCGTGGCGCAATGCGATGCAGGTCCGCCAGCCGTACACCGACGACGTGGACGTGCTTGAAGGCGTCCTTTCCTCGCTGGAGACCGAGCTCACCCGTGCGATGCGCGACGACGCACGCGAAGTCCGCAGGCAGCAGGCGGAGAACGACGCGGACGCAGCCGCCATGCAAGCCGGGGGGATGCCGGCGGTCAGCGCGCTGCTCGCGGCAAAACGACAATACGCCCAGATCCGGCAGAAGGCAGTCGTACTCGAGGCGCTGATGCAGAGCATCTCCGGACTGGACGGCAAGAAGATCATCTTCATGGCCATGCGCCGTTTCGGCGTTTATGCCGGTGCCGAGTACTTCGGCGGTGAGGTGCCGATCGAGGAGCGTTCCCAGCTCGAGACGGTGAAGCTGCGAGACTCGATGATCCGCACGGCGAACGCGCACGGCATCGCGCTCTATCCCGTTTACCCGCCCGGCCTGACCTGGGAGCCCGACGACGCGTCCGTGCGCGACGTCTCCGGCAGTGACCTCGACAGGGGAGCGCTCGCTAACAAGGTGATGTTCAACGAGACCACCGCGCTGCAGGATCTCGCGGCCGGTACGGGCGGGCTGATGGCGTGGGGCGCGGCGAACATCGCAGAGATGCTGCCGCGCGTCGCGGACGACCTCGACTCGTACTACTCCCTCGGCTATCGGTCGCGCGCCACGGGGAAAGACGTCACGCGGAAGATCATCGTGAAGACGAAGAACACCGCGTACGAAGTGCGCGCGCGGCGGCAGTTCGTCGAGAAGTCGGACGAGAGTCTGATGAACGACCGCGTCATCGCAAACCTCTACGACCGTATCGGCGGATCGACCGTGAACTTCGACGTCGGCCTCGGCGCGCCGTTGAAGGACGGGCGCAACCGCTGGACGCTACCGCTGAAGCTCCGCATCCCGATCGCGTCGCTGACGCTGCTCCAGCAGGAGAGGCAATCCGCCGGTGAATTTTCCGTGTACATCGTCACCGGCGGGGACGTCGGCGTCATGAGCGAAGTGCAGCGGCGGGCGCAGCCGTTCCAGATCCCGATGGCGGATCTCCAGAAGGCGAAGTCGTCCCATTTCACCGTCGACTTCACGCTGCGCATCGACGAAGAGGTCGATCGCGTCTCTGTAGGATTGTGGGACGAGGTGGCGAAGGAGTTCGGCCTGAGGCGCATCGCCCTCCCCCCGCGACCTGCGAAATGACGCTGCGGAACAGCCGCCCCACCCGTCACGTTCTCACGTGCGTTCAGACCGGCTGCTTGCGAAAGTCTGCTCGATCTCGCGCCGCAGTGCCACAATGAGGGCGGACTCTCACTCATCATGACTCAACAGCGGCACCAATGACATGTTCGAGAAATACAACGAGAAAGCCCGCCGCGCCCTTTTCTTCGCCCGCTACGAAGCGTCCAAGCTGGGCTCCCGCGTCATCGAGTCCGAGCACATCCTCCTCGGTGTCCTCCGCGAGGGCGAAGAGATCATTAAAGAGATCTTTTCCCGCTTCAACATCAAGCCTGAACAGATCCGCCGTGAAGTCGAAGGCGATCGTCTGTTCGTCGATCGAATCTCATCCTCGGCGGAGCTGCCGCTTTCCGAGGAGTCCAAGAAGATCCTCGCCTATGCAGCGCATGAAGCGGAGTCGATGCTCCACCAGTACGTCGGCACCGAGCACCTTCTCATCGGGATCCTCCGCGTCGAGGCATCCACCGCCGCGCGCATCCTCACGGCCAAAGGTCTCAACGTTTACGGAGTCCGTGAAGAGACGATCTCCATCCTCAAGGAACGGGAGGCAGACAAGCAGAAGAAAGAGCTGCCGTTCCTGGCCGAGTACGCTCGCGACCTGACGGCCATGGCCCATCAGCAGCAGTTCGATCCCCTGATCGGCCGTGAGAAGGAAGTGGAGCGGATCATCCAGATCCTCTCCCGCCGCACCAAGAACAATCCCATTCTTCTGGGGGAACCGGGCGTCGGCAAGACAGCCATCGTGGAAGGGCTGGCCCAGCGCATCGTGGACGGCAACGTGCCGCTCTTCATCGCCAACAAGCGCATTCTCTCGCTCGACCTCTCGCTCATCGTCGCGGGCACCAAATACCGCGGCCAGTTCGAGGAGCGTCTCAAGGGCATCATCAAAGAGCTCAAGGAAAACCAGGACATCATCATCTTCATCGATGAGATCCACTCACTGATCGGCGCGGGCTCTGCCGAAGGATCCCTCGACGCGGCGAACATCCTCAAGCCGGCGCTGTCGCGCGCCGAGATCTCCTGCGTCGGGGCGACGACCATCCGCGAGTACCGCCGCTACATCGAGAAGGACCGTTCGCTGCTTCGGAGGTTCCAGGCCGTCATCGTGAATCCGCCGACCGAGGATGAGACGCTGCAGATCCTGGAGGGCGTGAAAGAGCGGTACGAGTCCTTCCATAAGGTGAAGTACAGCGACACCGCCATCAAGAGCGCGGTGTATCAGTCGAACCGCTACATCACCGACCGCTTCTTCCCCGACAAGGCCATCGACATCATCGACGAGGCCGGCGCGAAGGTGAAGCTGCGCCGCGTTGCGGACACGCAGAACCTGCGCCGCCTGGAGATGGCCTTCTTCATCTCTTTGACGATGGTGCGTGTCTCCGCCTCCAGGCGGCGCAGGTTCTGCGTGTCCGCAACGCGGCGCAGCTTCACCTTCG
>JANMSA010000427.1:0-3172 GCA_031388865.1 Acidobacteriota bacterium
TCATGAAGACCACCCGGCTGCTCGTGACCTGCGCCACTCTCGCGTTCGCGGTTGTTTCGAGCCTCGTTCGTTCATCAGGAAATGAAACGCAGCGTCATTGCCCTCGCCCTGCCCACCCCACTCTGTTCACCATCGCCGGCGCGACGCAGGCGATGCGGTGGCATTGTCGAAGAGCGGCGGCGAAGCAAGCGGGCCTTCAGCGTGCTGCAGCACGCTTGGCTATTTGCGACACACCACACTAGGAGGACGTTTCTTCTTCGCGGCGCTCTTTCCAGCGGTGCCAGACCCAGAAGCCGATGGCCACGGCGACGATAAAGATCAGGACGTACTTTTCGATGTGCTCCACGCGGCCGAGGAGCCGTTCGATGGCCCGGCCGAAGTAAAAGCCGCCGGCTGTGACGATGCCCACCCACAGCGCGCAGCTCACAGCCTGATACACGAAGAACTTGAGCAGCGAGATGCGCGACATCCCGATGATCACCGCGCACGTGATGCGCAGCCCGTACAACCACTGCGTGATGATGATCGCGGCGGCCCCGTAGCGCTCGAAGACGCGTACACCTTTCCCGAAGTGCCGCTTCATCTTCGGATAGCGGTCCAGCAGCTTCACCCCGTGCACGCGTCCCAGCCAGAACCAGAAGACGTGTCCTGCATACGCTCCGAAGAACCCGACTCCGGCGACCGCGTAGGGATCCAGATAGCCGCGCGACGCGAAGAACCCTGCCGCGACGAGAATCGCCTCCCCCTCGAGGAAGCAGCCCAGGAAAACGGCCAGGTATCCGAAATCCTGCAGGAGTGTTTCGGGAGACATCAGCACTCGCTCGCTGCAAGATTCGGGGCGAGTTGGAAATTGTGACGGTCTGGACTCACCTTATGGGTAGCATGAGACGACAACTCGCGGTGGTCCTGCTGGCTGTGGCACTGCCCCTCACGGCCCAGGATGGGCAGCCCGTCCAACAGCCGGATTCCCCGCTGGTCGCCGCCGCGAAGCGGATGAACCGGAAGGGGAAGAAGCCGGCTCTGGTGATCACCAACGCATCGCTGCGTCAGAGTGGAGCGGCCTCGGGCGCTCACGTCACGACGACGGCCAGCCAGAGCACTCTGAAAGTACCGGCCCCACTCCCACCACCCCGTCCCACGCCAGAGATGGAAGCGGCGGCGGCGCGGGTCGTGCGGGAAAAGCAGCTCGCCGAACAGGCCGCCCGGAAGAAGATCGAGGCGGACGCCGCGCAGAGAAAAACAGACCGGGATGCCGCAACTGCTGAAGACATTTACTACGGTGGCGATCGCGAAGACGCCGACGAGTCTGGCGAGATGGCCCCGCCGCCGCCGCAGTTCTGATCTTCCACGAGCCACGCACTGCATCGTAACGCAGAGCGCCAGCCGCGCCCTGCGTCTTCCCCGTTACACGCCCGTTCCGCGTGACGATGCCGCCTGATCGGACGCCAGCCGCCGATAAAGACCGGCAATCATGGCCAGTCCGAATCCGAGCGTGCGCGCCGCGCCGCGTGCCGACGTCCGCGCCGCGGAACGTGGTCTCATCTACGCGATCTCCGACTTCAGAGAGCGCGTCATGAGGCGCTGGATTCCGTCTCTCGGCGACTCACCTTCGTAGAGAACGCGATGCATCTCCGTCGTGATCGGCATCTCGATGGAGTGCAGTTCCGCAAGCTGCTGCGCGGACTTTGCGGTCTTGATTCCTTCGGCTACGAACTTTGCGTCGCGCAGGATCTCGTCGAGCATGCGGCCCTTGCCCAACTCCACGCCTACGGTACGGTTGCGTGAGAGTGCGCCCGTACAGGTCAGCACCAGATCCCCCATCCCCGCCAGTCCGGCAAACGTCTCCAGACGTCCACCCAGGGCGATGCCCAGGCGGGTGATCTCGCGGAGACCACGCGTGATGAGGGCCGCGTTGGTGTTGGCCCCCAGCCCCAGCCCCTCGAGTGCGCCCGCTGCGATGGCGATGACGTTCTTGAGCGATCCCCCCAACTCCACGCCCACGACGTCGTCGGAGTGGTAGAGCCGGAAGGTGGGCGACGACATCACCCGCTGCACCTCCTGCGCGAAGACGAGCTCGCGCGAGGCGATGACGGCCACAGTCGGCGTGCCCGTTGCGGTCTCGATTGCGAACGTCGGGCCGGACAGAACGGCGAATGCCGCGAGGTGCTCGCCGAGGACCTCGGCAGAGATTTCCGACATCCGATTGAGTGAGCCGTTCTCGATGCCTTTGGTCCCCGAGATCACTCGGACCGGGCCGCGCACCGACTGCCTCAGCTGCGTGAGGACCTCGCGGTAGTGGTGGCTCGGCACCACCATGAACATTGTGTCGGAGTGCTCCGCGGCCTCGGTCAGATCTCCCGTCGCATGCACGCGCTCCCCGAGAGCGGCACCTCGAAGGTAATCGGCATTCGTCCCGGTATCGTTGATGGCCCGCGCCACGTCGGGATCGTGGGCCCAAAGCACGACCTCGTTTCCTGCACGCGCGGCGGCGATGGACATCGCGGTCCCGAAGGCGCCTGCGCCGATGACGGAGATCTTCATCGATCCTCCTTCTTCCGGCCGAGCTTTCGCTCCGAGCCCTGCGCGAGCCGGGAGATGTTCTCGTGATGCTTGAGCACGACGGCCAGGGCGATGGCGATGCTCACCACCGTCCGCCAGAAGGGCGCCTGATGAGCGACGAAACGGAAGAGGATCGGAATGGCTGCCGCCGCAATGATCGAGGCCAGCGAGACGAATCGCGACGCGAGCAACACGATGGCGAAGACGAGCACCGAAGCCGCGAACACACGCGGATCGAGCGCCAGCACAACTCCGCCCGCCGTAGCGACGCCTTTCCCACCGTGAAAATTCAGCCAGACCGGAAACATGTGCGCGACGACGGCGATCAGTCCCGCCAGCGCAATCCACATCTCCCTGGACTCCCACGGCATCGTCCCCGGCCCGAAAGGCCACTCCGGACGCAACGCGATCCACCGTGCGATGACGATGACGCCGTACCCCTTCGCAAGATCGAGCAGCAATGCCCCGACCCCCGCACCCCGCCCGGCAGTGCGCGCGACATTCGTGGCGCCGACGTTGTGGCTTCCTTCGGCCCTCACATCCTTGCCCGAGATGACCTTCGCCACGAGAAAGCTGAAGGGAATGGAGCCGAGCAGGTACGCCAGCGCGACGA
>JANMSA010000642.1:0-18903 GCA_031388865.1 Acidobacteriota bacterium
CGCGGCGACCCCAGTGCCGCCTCGCCCGCCCCGGCGGCGCGCCGTGCGGCAGTAAGGCCGGTGTTCAGCCGTTGTTGTCCGTTACTCGTTGTCGGTCCGGGCCTGGGAGTCTGCGGGGCAGATAACCGCCGCTGGAGGCGGCGCGTACGGTAGAGCCGGTGGTGCGAGCAAAGCGAGCGACTACCGGACTGCATCGGCAATGGAGATCGACCCCGGTAGGGGTCGCGTACCGGTTCGCATTCGGAGGCGCATCGCCAGCTCCTCCGCGACCCCTGCCGGGGTCGACATCATCACGGGTTGTATGACCGGTGGTCGCTCGCTCGCGCGCACCACCGGCTACCATACGGGCCGCCTCCAGCGGCCACCGCCTAGCCCCTGGGACCCAGGCGTGGACGTGCGGAAGCCGAGTTGTTCCACGCCGGGAACGATGCTTCTTACCAGCGAAAGTACGCCGGGTGCCCTTCCCTCACGGCCACGAACGTACCGCGGCACGTGGCGGTGAGCTTGCCGGCAGCCTCGAGGGTCGCTTCGACGACCACGCGATCGTCATCAGACTCCACCACGCGCGCGCGCAAATGCAGCGTGGCGTCGAGCGGAGTGGGCCTTTTCAGGGTCACGTGGAAATCGGCGGTGACGGTGGGCGTCACTTCGCTCGAACCGCGCTTCTTCATCAGATGGACGGCCGCCGTCCAGTTGCTGTGGCAATCGAGCAGCGACCCGAGAATCCCGCCATTCACCACGCCGGGAAAGGCGAGGTGATGCGGCTCGGCCCTCCAGTCGCAGACCAGCGACTGGTCTTGCTCGAAGCTGCGGATGCGCAGCCCCTGGTCGTTGGCGGGGCCGCAGCCGAAGCAGCGGCTGTTCGGTGCGAGGGTCTCCTGCAGGCTTTTCATGAGGGGATGCTAGCTTGAAAACAGCACGCAGAGGCAGAGGCAAGGCAGAGGCAGAGGCAGAGAAGAATCCTGGGACTGTTCCCGCCAAAGTCTACCGCGCCCATCTGGCGCATCACCTCTTCGCAAACCGCATGACGTCGGCGAAGAGCTCTTCGAACAGTGGCTCGAGCTGGGGGCGCGAGTCGACCAGGTGGCGGGCCGCCGGTCCGAGCTGCGGGTTGCGTGAGAAGCGCCGCGACATGTTCGTCAAGGCGCAGCGGATGCCGTCCACGGTGCGGTAAGACAGCAGCCAGCCTTCGTCGCGCATCCGGGGATAGAGCCTGCGCAGCTGTCCCGGGAGCGACTCGACGTGCGGATCGATCGTGGCATAGGTTCGCGTCAGGAACGCCTCCAGCGACTCTCCGGCGTATTCGTCGAACCGACAGGCCAGGAAGTGATCGAAGAACATGTCCGCGATCACTCGGGAGTAGTGGCCATGCTCCGGAATGAGCACTCGCCGGAATGCTGCGGTGGCGCGATGCGCATCCGTGAACACATCGATGCCGCGATGCTGCATGATTCCGTCACGGATGCCGCGCGGGAAGCGATCGCCCAGCAGCCCCTTCACGAAATCGCCGGAGAGGTTGCCGATGAGGGACTGGGCGTCGTCGCCGGCTAGAAAAAGATGCGCGAGGTGATTCATGAACGTCGACGAAGTCCGCCGCCTCTTCTCTTACACCGAATGGGCCAACGTGCGCATCCTCGAATGTGTGCGCGGCCTGGACGGGGAGCAGTTCACGCGCCGTATCGAATCGAGCTTTCCCACAATCCGCGACACGCTGGCGCACATCGTCATGGCCGAGTGGGTCTGGCTGCGGCGCTGGGCCGGCGAGAGTCCGGCTGGTCCACCGCAGTGGGCGCACGAGCCATCCCTGGAGACGATGGAGACGAACCTTCTGGCAGTCGGCAGGGAGCGCGCTGCTTTGCTGAGCACTCTCGCAGAGGAGGACCTGAAACGCGAGCTCTCCTATCGCACGATGAACGGCGATTCCTGCACCACACCGCTTGGCGATCTGATGGTACACGTCACCAATCATTCGACCTATCACCGCGGTCAGCTGACGACCATGCTGCGACAGGCCGGGGCCAGTCCTCCGGCGACGGACCTGATTGTGTTTCTGCGTGGCGTGGCTCCTCCCGGGGGCTCCTCGACAACCGGCCGCTGACAACCGGCATCGATCAACGACACGGCGCGACAAAGCGCGCGCAAGAGTTTTTCTTGCCTTACCTGCCCTTCTGTCGCACCGTAATTGACGTCGCCCTCGTCCAAGGGGCGGTTCAGCTTCGGAAAATCAGGGAGCCCCGTTGCCACGGTCCATCGTGCGGTTCACGCTCGTTGCGGCATTCGCGGTAGGTGCCACCACAGTGGCCTCGGCCCAGGTCTCGTCCACCAACTGCGCCGAGATGGAGGTCTCACTCGACGCGCAGAACAGCGTGGCCCGCCTGGATCGCTGTGGCGATGACATGAGCGCGCCGCTCCTGTGGCATCTCGACCGGATCGATCAGATCGGTGGCGTTCTGGACGGCCATTTCGACCGGCGCAATGGCGGCTCTCGCGGCATCATCTACGTGATGGACACGGGCGTGATGGCGTCGCACAGCGAGTTCGCGTCCCGCCACGGCAGCCGGGTGGTTGCAGGGTTCGACGCCACCAGCTCCGTAGAGCTCGGCCGGTCGCGCTGCAGGAGCACCGACAAGGCCACAGCGCCCTGCTACCAGGCGGTGGACGAGCTTGCCGCCGCATCGCACGGCACCAGTGTCGCCTCCATCGCGGCAGGCGCGAATGTCGGCGTGGCCCCCGAGGCACGGGTGGTGAGCGTGCGAGTGATGAACGAGCGTGGCCTGGCCACGACCCGGACCTATCTCGAAGGACTGGAGGCGATTGTCCAACACGCATGGCAGCCCGGATTGCCTGCCGTGCGGACGTCCATCGTCAACATCAGCGGCTGGGTCCTGGAGCGTCTCAATGGGGAGAAACCGTCCATGCCACTGGTTCGGTACGAAACCGTCGAGCAGAAGATCCGCGAGATGATCGGCGGCGTCGATGCCAGCGGACGACCTGACGCGAACGGCCGCCGCTTCCTGTTCGTGGTGGCCGCGAACAACACGGACGGCGGCTGCGGGCCGGCCGGCACGATTGACCGCTTCCCGGCCGTGCTCGGGCAGAGGATCGACGGCGTGATTACCGTCGGCGGCATGACTGTGGACAATCTCGCCTGGGACGGCACGTGCCGCGGCGGCGTGGAAGTGCTCGCCCCCGCGCAGGGGATCTTCAGCGCGACCATCACCGCCACCGATCATTATCGCGGCCGCCGCCCGAACCTCCGTTCGGGGACGTCCTTCGCCGCGCCGATCATCGCCGGCATCGCCGCCCGAATGCTGACCGATCGCCCCGACCTCACCCCCCAGCAGGTGGAGTGGTGGATCCGCTCGACCAATTCGCGCGTGGAAGATCCCAGTGCCGCGATGGCCGACGGACGGGTGGGTTTCGTTCCAGCGTCGGAGCACTGACCAGGTCGCAGCTCTAAGCTCTCGAGAGTCAGCTCGCAGCTCGCAGGAGACTGCACCCGTCCACGAAGCGGGACGGTGATGGGCGGCGGCCTCCTGAGAGCTGCGAGCTGAGAGCCGGAAGCGCAGCGCTCCACACGTATACTCGGGCGCGATGCGATGGGTGGTGGCGGCCGTTTTCGTGGCCATGGCGCAGGGCGCGACGGCAGATGATCTGCAGCGCGCGCAGGAACTGGCCTGGGCCAGGCAGTTCGCCGAGTCCGAATTCATCTACCGGCGCGTGCTCACAACGCAACCCGCGTCAGGCGAAGCGCAACTCGGCCTGGCCAGGGTCGTGATGTGGCAGGGCCGTCATGCCGAGGCGATCGTGCTGTTTGCGAGACTGACCGGCATCGAGGCGATGGAGGGACGCGCGACGGCTGAATACTGGAGCGGTGACTATCGCGCCGCGGCCCGCCACTTCCGGCGCGTGCTCCTGCTGGATCCCGACCGCGAGCTCGCGCGGAAATCGCTTGCAGAGATCGTCTCCACTGCCACGCCTTCACAAAGCATTACCATCGCCGGCTCGTCGGACGACCAGCCAGTCGACTTTGTCCGCACCGAAGTCGCGGCGACGTTCTTCTCGGACCCCCTCACGCGCTGGACTGCAGCAGCCGGCCGTTACGACGCTCACGCGGAACGCGGTTCCAACGGCACGTTTGCGAGCATCGCCAATGAGACGAAGGTCAAGACGTTGACCATGAGCGCGCGCCTGGGGGTGTTCACGTTCCCGGACGGTGCTCATCGGCCGATCGGATCCGCCGCCGTGCGGCGTGGGTCGCTCACGCTGCGCCTCGAGCGCCAGCCCGAGCTTGCCAGCGCATCTTCGCTCGGCAGGCACGTGTCCTCGACGACGACCTCCATCCGCTGGGAACGAGACCGCAACTGGATGGCCTCCGCCGAAGTGAGCGACCGCCGCTATTCCGACGACAACCGCGGCCACGCCGCCACGGGCTACGTGTTGATCCCTGCGCGCCGGAACGGATGGACACTGTGGAGCGGCGTGTCGCTCGCAGTGAGAGATACGGAGGAACCCCGCTTCACCCTCGAGGGCCGGTACGATCCCTACTGGACCCCGGACGATCTTCGCGAAGGGCGTCTGGTCCTGAGCCTGGAGCGGCAGATCGCCAGGGCCAGCTTGAAGGCGCACGGAGACGCGGGGTACGCGCGGGACCGCAGCCGAGCCGGCGACTTCCCCTTCGACCGCGACTACCGACCCTGGCGTGCCGGCATGACCGCCAGCCTCCGCCTGACGCGTGGTTTTCAGATTGAAGCAGCCATCGAGCGCAGCAGCACCGTAGACTATCGTGTGACTTCCTTCCATGGCGCTCTGGTACGACGACGCTGACCTGTTCGAACACCGGCGCGCCTCGCCCGTCCGCGGCTGGGAGCGCTGGGTGCTGGGCACGTTGCTGTTTCTCGGCGTCCAGAGCGTGGCCTACTTCGGTCTCTGGTGGTTTCGCGCCAGCCACGTCAACAGCCTGACGCTCTTCATCCTGCTCTCCTTCGCCACCTGGTACGGCGTCTTCCGGATCATGGTGGGCTGGTACAACATCTTTCACATCGAACAGCCGGAACCGATCGAGCCTCACCCCGGCCTGCAGGTGGCGATCTTCACGACGTCCACTCCCGGCGAGCCTTACGAGATGTTTGAGAGGACCCTCCGCGCGGCGAGGGAGATTCGCTACCCACACACCACCTATCTCCTCGACGACACCCGCGACCCGCGGATGCATGTCCTGTGTGAAGAGACCGGGACTGTCCACCTGGAGCTTCTCGACCTGCCCGGCGCCAAGGCGGGCAAGATCAACGCAGCGTTGGCGCGCACGAGCGAGGAGTTCATCCTCGTACTCGACCCCGACCACGTCCCTTTTCCGCAAATCCTCGACCGCGTCCTCGGTCATTTCGAAGATGCGGAGTTAGGGTTCGTGCAGGTGGCTCAGGCCTATGGCAACGCGCGGGAGTCGTTCGTTGCGCGTGCGGCGGCGGAGCAGACCTACTCCTTCTACGGACCGATCATGCAGGGGATGAGCGGTACCGGGACGTCCGTCGCCATCGGCGCGAACTGCACGTTCCGCCGCAGCGCTCTGGATTCGATCGGCGGCCACGGCACAGGACTGGCGGAGGATCTGGTCACCTCCATTCGCATGCACGCCAAAGGCTGGAAGTCCGTGTACGTTCCGGAAGTCCTGTCGCGCGGACTGGTTCCCTCGGACCTCGACTCGTATCTCAAACAGCAACTGAAGTGGTCGCGCGGCGTTTACGAGGTGCTCCTTCACGAATACCCTCGCGCCTTCCGGTCCCTGACCGGGTACCAGCGGATCTCCTATTTCATGATCGGCAGCTACTACCTGGTGGGACTGACCTCGATGATCTTTCTGGCCGTGCCGCTCATGTACCTCCTGTTCGGGAGGCAGCCCGCGGTCTTCCTCCTCAGCGAGTACATCGCGCACGCACTGCCGGTCGGCGTTTTCGGTACAGTCGTTTACGTGTTCGCGCAACGCTGGCTGTGCGATCCTCGCCGCGAGCGCGGATTGCACTGGCGTGGAACGCTGCTGAAGATCGGCTCGTGGAGCGTGTACCTGAAGGGACTCATGCTGGCGCTCCTCGGCGTGGCCGTTCCTTACATCCCCACGGCCAAAGAGCGCCGCCGCGGGCGTTTCTGGACGCTGGCACGCCTGCCGCTGGCGGTGATGGCTCTTTGCATGATCGCCATCGCCTGGACCGTGTACGCGCAGCTTTACGTCCTTCCCGAATCGGAGGTGCTGATCACCACCGAGGTGACGTTGGGAATGGTAGGGTTCGCGATCATCAATGGCCTTTTGATGAGCGGACGGCTGTACGCTGCATGGACGGATCGCGACAGTCGAGGAGGGGAGGGACGCTCGTGAAGCAGAAAAGTCGGTACAAACTGGCCTTCTTCGCGCTCGGCTGGCTCATCGCCGCGGGGGTGTTGTTCCAGATCGCCGTAGGCGCAGGGTTTGAGAGATTCTTCACAGCCGCTGAAGAGCGCATGAGCCGGATCGCCCAGTTCTTCTCCGACCGTCAAGGACGAGCCCTTCGCGCTGCGCGCCAGACGTCCCGCCGCGACTACCTCGCGCCGATGCACACCGCGCTGAGCTCCATCACGGCGTTGCGCAACCCTTCGTCGATGCTCTTCGGGATCTACGATGGCGGCTTCCCGAACACGTTTGCCGGCATGGAGCAGCTCGAGGGCCAGCTCAACTACAAATTTCCAATCATCTCGTTCTATTCGGCGTGGGGCGACAAACCGACCCAGCAGTTCCCCCTGCGAATGGCGGAAACGATCAGCCGCATGGGCTCCGTCCCGATGATCACCTGGGAGCCGTGGGTCAACGACTTCGACGAGCGCGTGCGCACCAATCTGGGGCCTGTCGCCGAGCGCGAGTACGGCTCGCTCGCCGCCATTGGAAGAGGGCAGTACGACTTCTATCTCGTCCCCTGGGCAAAGGCGGCCGCCGCGTACAAGCGCCCTCTGTTCATCCGCTTTGCTCATGAGATGAACGATCCCTATCGCTATCCCTGGGGCCCCCAGAACGGCAATCGTCCCGAAGACTTCATCGCTGCCTGGCGGCACGTGCATCTCATCTTCCAGAAGATGGGCGCGACCAACGTCGTCTGGGTCTGGTCGCCCCACATCTCCATGCCCTGGTTCGAGTATTACTACCCGGGCGACGAATACGTGGACTGGATCGGCACGGGCGTGCTCAATTACGGGACTGTCGCATCCTGGTCGCGCTGGTGGAGCTTTCACCAGATTCTGGAGAAAGCCTACCCGCAGCTGCTGCGCATGAAAAAGCCGGTCATGATCAGCGAGTTCGGGACGCTGGAGCAGGGCGGGGACATGCCGGAGTGGTACCGCCAGGCCTTCTACCACATGACCCACACGTACAAACGGGGCGTGCGCGCCGTGGTGTTCTTCAACCAGCCCAGCGACGCGACGATCTCGCCAAAGTATCCGCTGAACTGGAGCGTGACGCAGAGCGTGAAAGCGACCGGAGTGGTGGCGGAAGAGATCGCGCGAACGACCGCGATGTAATCGGTGGGACGCGGCGCCGCGACGCTGTCATCCCGAAACCCCTCGCCCGCAAACAGAGTCTGCGCGATGCAGCCGCTGGAGGCGGCTCGTAGGGTAGCCGGTGGTGCGAGCGAAGCGAGCGACCACCGGTTCCGAACGCGGGATGATTTTCGACCCCGGCAGGGGTCGCGGAGATCGCGCAAATTCCTCCGACCCGCCACGGCTACGCGACCCCGCCGGGGTCGAGTTTCTTTCGAGGCGTAAATCCGGTGGTGCTCACTTGCTCGCACCACCGGCTACGGTACGCGCCGCCTTCAGCGGCGTCTCCGCTCCACGCAGCACCGCGGCTCTCTGCTGCTCGGACGCCGAAGAATGCTCGAAGAGCGACTTACGACATCACGCTGCGCGCTTGCCGATCCGGAAGTTGCTGCAGAAAGCGCTCCGCGAACACGCTGGCCTCGAGCGGGCGGCTGATCAGATATCCCTGAATCTCGCGACAGTCGTGGCCCTCGAGGAACGCACACTGCACCTCGGTCTCCACTCCTTCGGCAACGGTGCGCAGTCCTAGGTGGTTGGCGAGCATGAGCACGGCTGTGATGATCCACTCGTCGTTCTCGCCGCTGATCAGGTCATTCACGAAGCTGCGATCGATCTTCACGGTGTCGATGGGGAAGCGCTTCAGGTAGCTGAGAGAGGACTGGCCCGTGCCGAAGTCGTCGACGGCGATGGAGATGCCTAAATTCCGCAGGTGCCGCAACATGTCCAGAGCCCGATCGGAGGTCTGCATGGCCACCGTTTCGGTGATCTCGATCTCCAGACGCCTCGGCGCCAGCCCGGTCTGGGAGAGCACCCGCTCCACCATGTCGATGAAGTCGCGCTGGTAGAACTGCCGCGCAGAAACGTTCACACCCACGCGTGGCGGCGCGGCTCCGGTCTTCTGCCACTCGACCATCTGCTGACAGGCTTTGAGAAGCACCACTTCGCCAAGGGGGTTGATCAGGCCATTCTGCTCGCAGACGTTCATGAAGCCGCTGGGATTGACGAGCGTCCCATCCGCGCGTTGCCAGCGGACCAGCGCTTCCGCGCCGGAGAGCAGGCGCGTCTCGATCGCCATCTGCGGCTGGTAGTGGAGCACGAACTCGTCGCGGTCCAGAGCCGTGCGCAACTGCTCTTCAAGCGAGAGGCGTCCCACACTGCGTGGGCCGCTGCGGCTGTTGAGCTGCAGGCCGTGACCGCCCGTTTCCTTGACCCGATACATCGCTCCGTCGGCGTTGCGGATCAGCGTCTCGGCGTCGTTGCCGTCGGCCGGGTGCAGCGCCACTCCGATGCTGGAGGTCAGGTAAATGTCGTCGCGGTCCACCGACAGCGGGTCTGAAAGCCGCCCCAGGATTTTCTTGGAGAGGAGCTCCGCCTCGGCAGCGTCGATGTTCGAGAGCAGGATCAGAAACTCGTCGCCCCCCACCCGCGCTACCGTGTCCCCGCCGCGAACTGCGCTGACCAGTCGCTCGCCGACGGCCTGCAGCACGTGGTCGCCCGTCGTGTGTCCGAAGGTGTCGTTGATCGACTTCATGTTGTCGAGGTCGAGGAACAACACGGCTATATGGGTCTCGTTTCGTTGCGCCTGCGCCAGAGCGACATCGATCCGGTCGAGGAACAGCGCGCGGTTCGGCAGGCCTGTGAGCGGATCGTGGTAGGCCTTGTATGCGATCTCGTCCTCCGCGCGCTTCCGATCGCTGATGTCGAGGAGGATGCCTTCCAGGATCGGTCCCCGGTCGCCGGTTGCCGGCACACGGCGCACGTTCTCGAGCGCCCAGAGTGCTGCGCCGTCGCGTCCGCGCAGCTCCACCTCTTCATTGGCGACGGTTCCGGTCTCGCGGAGGCGCCGCACGATGGAGTCGCGCTGATGCGGGTGCACGTAGTCGATCTTTGCGGCGAGCAGAAGATCTTCGCGGGCCGGATAGCCGAGGAGCTGCGCACAGGCGTCATTGCAATCGATGACCTGACCGTCTTCGGTGGCGACGTACACCCCTGCCAGGTTGCGCTCGAAGAGCAGGCGGTACTGCTTCTCGGACGCGAGCAGCTCGCGCGAACGCTCCTGGACGCGCGTCTCGAGCGTGAGGTTCCACTCCTCCACCCGCTCGACCATCTTGTTGAAGGACTGCGCGAGCTGGCCGACCTCGTCCCCGCTGGAGATGACCGCGCGTTTTGAGAAATCACCAGCGGCGATCTGCTCGGTGGTATCCACGATGCGCTGCAGTGGTCCGGTGATGAGGGTGCTGAGCGCGAACACCGCGATCGCGCCGACCAGAAAGGCGATCAGCGTCACCAGCGCGATGGCGCCCTTGCTGCGCCCCGCGTCCGCATTCGCCCCACGCAGCGACATCCCGGCGTAGAGCCGGCCGATCATGCGGCCGCGGTGATGCACCGGTGCCACGGCCTGATAGACCTCTCCGTCGGCAGTCGCGCCACCTGAGATGTGGCCGGATGCGGGGGGAACATGACGCTGGCCAGCCTGCAGCGCCTGCTGCGTGGTCTCGATGGGCGTCATCGCCAGCGACCGATAGGCCGCGTCCGAGGCGACCAGTTCGTTGTAGCTCGTGAACGGCGCTCCGCTCTCGTCTGTGAGGACCAGATAAACGAGATCGGGATTTCCACGGATGCCGGTCAGGGCAGCGGCGACGGTCGTCTGATTGCGGTCATGCAGACCTTCAGCGACCGCGTGCGCGGCCATCCCGGTCAGCGCCGCCGATTTCTGCGTGACTGCGTCCACGAGCTGGCGATGCAGTCGCGCCGGGAAGTAGAAATACACGGCCAGCGAGACGATCGCCAGCAGCGAAGTCATGACCAATGCGATCTTCGTGCGAATGGATGAGCGTGCGAAAAGCATCGGAACCCAGATTGCTGGTGTTTCTAGTACACTGCAATGGGAGTGGACGCAAGTTCGCATTTCCCACAAAAGCAGGCTCATGATCCCGAAAGTACGGGCAATTCTCGTTTGTTTATTTCTTTCCCTCCCATCCGCGTTGGCCGATGCTGCCGTCGTGCGGGGGACTGTCACGGCCCCTGGCGGGTCTTTGCCAGGCGCGGTCGTGAGCGCATACGACGTGACCGGGTTCTTGCGCGAGACCACCACCAACGCCTCGGGTCAGTACATGCTGACCTTGCCCGAAGGGCCCTATCGTCTCCTGGCCTACGACGCGTCGGGTGTTTATGCCACAGCGTTCTACGGCGGTGCAGACTCCTACGACTCGACGGTCTGGCTTCAAGTGGTGGATGGGTCGTCAGTGACCACGGACTTTGCCCTTGCCGCCGGCGGAAAGGTGGCCGGCACCGTCTCCGAATCCCGCGGTCCGCTCCGCTCCGCCGTGGTGGAGGCGTACAACCTCTCAGGAACGCGCCGCGGCTTCGCGAAGGTCAACGCCCTCGGGGAGTACACGCTGGTGCTGCCGGCGGGGGACTACAAGATCTTTGCGTACGACGAGAACAAGTTCTTCGCCGGTGAGTTTTACAGCAATGTGCGCGTCTTCGCGGATGCGCCCTCCGTGAGAGTGACCCCGCCGGGAGCCACGGGCATTACGCTGACTCTGGAGAAGGCGGGACATGCCACCGTCACCGTCGTGGACGCCGTGACGCGTGTTCCTCTGGGCGAACAGACTGTGTATGCCTACACCGCGGCCGGAGCCCTCATCGCCACCGGGAAGACGGAGAATGGCTCGTACCGTTTCACACTCGCACCCGGACAGTACCGGTTCGTTTCCGGGGATCCGAACCGCGTCTACGGGCCGTCGTTCTATGCGTCCGGACGCTCTTTCGAAGCATCGGAGGTCGTCACGCTCGCCGCAGGCGATGAACGTCCGCTGACGCTGGCTGCAGAGCGCGGCGCGGTCTTCACCGGACACGTCGTCGACGTCACAGCCAGGCTCGACGTGGCGGCGTATAACCTGGACGGTACGCTCCACAACCGCACGACCACGAACGATGCCGGACGGTACGATCTCGTGGTTGCGCCGGGCCAGTACAAGCTGGCGGTCCTCGATCCTGCCGGCGCATACGCAACGCAGTTCTACTCCGGCCGGATGACGTTCGTCACCGCGGCGGAGATCACGGCCGTGGCCGGGCAGACGCTGACTGCACTCGACTTTCGTCCTCTTCGCGCCGGCCGCTTCACCGGGGTCGTGCGCAACGGCGGAACCCAGCAAGCGTTGGGCGGCGTGACGGTCGCCGCATACGACTCATCGGCCGCGTTCGTGACTGAAACGACCACGGCGCCGAACGGGACCTACACGCTTGCCATCGCTCCTGGTACCTACCGGCTGGCCGCGTTCGACACGCGACTCGAGTTCGCCACAGCCTATGCGGCCGGCGCAAGCTCCTATGAAGCGAGTGTTCCACGCACCGTGGCCGCTGACGAGGCGATCATCGTTGATTTCGCAATGAGCCGCGGGGTGCGCGTGACCGGGACCGTGAATCAGCAGAACGGCGCCCCGATCGACGGTGTGGAAGTGTTTGCGCTGGACGCCAGCGGCAACCGTGTCGCAGGTGCGACGTCGATCAACGGTGCGTTCACGATGGTGGTTCTTCCAGGCACCTACACGTTCACGACCCTCGATGCACGACGTCGCTTCGCGCCGCGCTGGATCCCGTCCGTGACTGTCGGCTCCACATCCCCCGCACCGCTGACGTTCACGCTGACCGCGGTCGTGCGCCGCCGCACCGCACGCTCTTGATCTCGCGGTTTGTTGTCGGTTGTCAGTTGTCGGTTGTCTGCGCCTCTTCGCGCTTCGGCACACGCGCGGACGACCTGTCATCCTTCGGCGTCCTCCGCCGATGATCCCGGCTGCGGCGACTCAGGATGACAACCGTATCGCCGGGCTCTACTGCCAACTGCCAACGGCCAACTGAAAACCAGACAACCGCCAGCAAGAAAAACCCTCTCCCCAAGAGCCGGGAGAGGGCTCCGGCGAAACTACGGGTTGGTCGTGGTCACGTTCGGCGTGGTTGTGGTTACGTCCGTCGAAGTGGGGGCGTCCGGCGCCGGAGTCACGGTCGTGGCCGTGGTCTCGGTCGTGGTCATGCTCGTGTCCGTCACGGCCGCCTCGGTGCTCGTCTCGACGGTTGCCGTCGCTACGGTGGCCGAGGTGTCCGTCGCCGAGACGTCGTCCGTCTTGCGCTCCGAACACGCGATGCTGCCCAGCACCAACGTTGCGATCACTGCGAACTGAGAAAGCTTTTTCATTTGATTCAGTCTCCTTGCATGTGAAGATCGGTCAGGACGCGGCCGGAGTGATGAACTGCCTCTGCGAGAGTTCTGGGAAAGTTCTGGGATGCGGCTTCTCTTCGGTGACTGCTCATTCGACTCCGGCGCGCGCACCCTGCGGCGCGGCGACGGGAACGTGCGGCTCTCCGGCAAGGCCTTCCAGCTGCTGGAGCTGCTCCTGTCCGCGCGCCCGAACCCGATCGCAAAGGACGAGCTGTTTGCGAAGCTCTGGCCGGATACATTTGTTTCCGAGGCGAATCTGGCCAGCCTGATCAAGGAGATCCGGGCTGCCATCGGCGACGATGCGCGCGCGCCGAAGTTCGTGCGGACCGCCCATCGCTTCGGGTACGCCTTCAGCGGCACCGTCACGGAAACTCCCGAGCGCCACGCCATCGACTCCATCGCCGTCCTGCCGTTTGCAAACCGCTCGGGCCACGCAGATCTCGACTACCTGACTGACGGACTCGCGGAATCTCTGATCAACACGCTGACATCCATCGAAGGCTTGCGCGTCGCCCCGCGCGCATCGTCCTTTCGCTACAAGGACGAGGAGCTCGCCGCAGTACGACGCGAATTGAACGTGCGCGCGGTCCTCACCGGCCGCATCCGTGTCACCGGTGACGTCGTGACCCTGCAGGTCGAGCTGATCGACCTCGCGCGTGACGCGCAACTGTGGGGACGGCAATTCCAGGCGCCGATCCGCGGCATCTTCGCCCTCGAGGAAGAACTCTCGCGCGACGTCGTCACCGCGTTGCGACTGCGCATCACGGGTGAGACCGATCGCCGCCTGAGCAGGCGCTACACCGAGAGCACCGACGCCTGGCAGCTCTATCTGAAGGGGCGGCATCACTGGAACCGGCGCACGGCCGAGGGAATCGAGCGCGCGATCTTCTTCTTCGAGTCCGCCATCGGCGCCGACGCTGCCTACGCGCCGGCCTACTCCGGCCTCGCCGACTCGTACATCGCATTGGCCAGTCGCGATCTCCACGCGCCGCGGCAGCTCATGCCGAAGGCGGAGGCCGCGGCGACGCGCGCGCTCGAGCTCGACCCCGATCTCGCCGAGGCACACGCCTCGATGGGCGCGATCCAGGAGATCTTTCACGGTCGATGGGAACGCGCGCAGGAGCAGTACCTGAGTGCTCTGCGCCTCAACCCCGGCTATGTCACCGCGCGAATCTGGTACGCGCTCGCGCTCGCACATCGCGGACGCAACGCCGATGCGCTCGCGCAGATCGCGGTGGCGTCGGAGAGCGACCCGCTCTCCTTCACGATCAACGCGAACACTGCAGTGATCCACTACCTCGGCCGCGACTACGACGCGGCTGAAGAGCTCTGCCGTCGCGCGCTGGAGATCAATCCTCATCACGAGCCCGCCCACTTCACCCTCGGCCTGGCGCATCAGCAGCGCGGACGTCCTGAGGAGGCACGCGCGGCATTCGAGAAGGCGCTGGCGATCTCGCGCGGGGAGCCGCATGTCGTGGCCGCCCTGGGCGCGCTGGGACGGTCGCGGGAACGCCTCGATGAGCTGGCGGAGTTGTCGCTCACGCGCGACGTGTCCGCCGTACATTTCGCCACGGTGCACGCAGCGCTGGGCGAGCTCGACCTGGCGCTGGAGTGGCTGGAGCGGGCGGCGGAGGCACGGTCCGGATGGCTGGTCTATCTCCGCACGGAACCGCGATTCGATGCGCTCCGCGGCGAGGCGAGGTTCGACGCTCTCCTGTCATAATCGTCCGCCCGGATTATGTCGATCTGCCCGGCCATTCAGGAGTCGTAAACATGTTGACCACCCGCCGGCTCGGACCCGGTCTCGCCGTCTCCGCGTTGGGGCTCGGCTGCATGGGCTTCAGCCAGAACTACGGCCCCGCCGACGAGCAGGAATCGATCGCCACCATTCACCGGGCGATGGAGCTCGGCGTGACCTTCTTCGACACTGCCGAAGTGTATGGACCGTTTCACAATGAAGAGCTGCTGGGCCGCGCGCTCGCGGGAAAGCGGGATCAGGTCGTCATTGCCACGAAGTTCGGATGGCGCATCGAGGATGGGAAACCGAACGGCGTCACCAGCCGTCCGGAGGACATCCGCAGCGCGGTGGAGGGCTCGCTGCGGAGGCTGCGTGTCGACACGATCGACCTGCTCTATCAGCATCGCGTCGACCCGGAGATCCCGATCGAAGAGGTGGTCGGTGTGATGGCGGGCCTCGTCCGCGCGGGCAAGGTGCGATTCCTCGGGTTGTCCGAAGCAGGGGAGGAGACCATCCGTCGCGCCCATGCGGCGCATCCCATCGCGGCGCTGCAGAGTGAGTACTCGCTATGGGAGCGCAACCTGGAGCCGCGCATCCTCCCCCTGCTGCGCGAGCTTGGCATCGGACTCGTTCCCTTCAGCCCGCTCGGTCGTGGTTTTCTGGCGGGGGATGTGCGCCGCGCCGAGGAGTATCCAGAGAACGACTTCCGGCGCGGTGATCCGAGGTTTCAGGGAGAAAACTTCGACGCGAACCTGCGCGCCGCAGCAGTGGTGCGGGAGGTGGGGGAGCGGCATGGCGCGACGCCCGCGCAGATCGCCCTCGCCTGGCTGATGCACAAGGGCGATGACGTGGTCCCGATTCCCGGGACGCGCCGCCGCGAGCGCCTGGAAGAGAACGTGGGCGCCGCCCGAATCCTGCTGACCGCCGCGGACATCGCCGCGCTGGATGAGGCGATGACGCCGGATCGCATTGCGGGTCAGCGCTACAACGAAAAGCAGATGCGCTGGGTCGACCGCTGACCGGCAGCGCGTTCAGGGGCCACTGACGTGTCGCGAACATACGCGGGTGTTGCGAGCGTGAGAGTTACCGGCTGAATGCCGGAAGCTCCGCTCTCCGCCATAGCAGCATTGCGCAACGGCAGCGAGGCAGACGGTCACCCGTTAAGGCCCGAGGGAAACGGAGGAGGCGAAGCCTTGACGGTCTGCTTCTCGGAGGTTAGGCATTTGCGGGGGCATCACGCGGAAGCCGACCTCCGTCGCGCCGACAAGCTCGGTTGGACAGGCGCTTTCGACGACCACCCGCCGGCGTCCCATGGAACGTTATGCGGCAGACCCAGGAAATAGGCGCGAACCCGAGAAATAGGCGCAGAATGGACGACGTCTAAAAGGGTACTAGCAGAGAGTTGAACGTAACCGCTTCGCGGTAGCTGCGCTCCACCAGGATTTTGGTCATAACGACCATGTCTCGTTGAGCGTCGGACTGGTCGCCTCCCTCGCGTAAAGGGTTTGTTGGCGCGATGTTGCCTTCGTAAGGAGGCAGTCATGACACCGTTACGTCAGAGGATGATCGAGAAGCTCGAGCTCAGGAACTACTCTCCCAAGACGATCAAGGCCTATGTGTCGGCCGTTGCGCAGTTTGCCGGGCACTTCCGCCGTTCGCCCGATCAGATGACAGGCGAGGAGATCCACCGGTGGCAGATCCACCTGCGAGACACGCGCAAGGTGTCGTGGAGCGGTTTCAACGTGGCCATGTGCGCTCTGCGGTTCTTCTATCGCGAGGTGCTCGATCGGAAGGATCTGATTCCGCGTCTGTCATTCATGCGCAGGGAGCAGCCATTGCCGGTCGTTCCATCGGGCGATGAGGTCTGCCGCTTTCTCGAAGCCGTGCCGGTCACTCGTTACCGGATGCTGTTGACCGTGGCGTATGGCTGCGGGCTACGGCTGTCGGAAGCGACCGGCCTGGAACTGCAGGACATCGACAGCGCGCGTATGGTCATTCACGTGCGGCGTGGCAAGGGCAGAAAGGATCGCTACGTGACGCTCTCGCCGGTGCTTCTGGATCTGCTGCGCGCCTATTGGAGACATGATCACCCGAAGCGTTGGCTCTTTCCGAGCCTGCATCGTCCGGATCGTCCCATCGGTCTGACCACGATCGAGCGCTGCTGCAAGCGTGCCTCTGTGGTTGCAAAGCTCGGGAAGACCGTTACAGTCCGAAGCCTGCGCCATGCATTTGCGACACACCTGCTCGAGCAGGGAACGAGCATTCGGGTCGTGCAGGTCCTGCTCACTACTGGGCGTCGCGCGAGAACGTATCTTGCGGCGTGCGCGCAACCAGCGACGACCATCGAGCGAGAATCCACCTGCAGGAACGACACAGTGCACATGCGGGTGAAGCGTGAGCATCGGGAGGAAGATCGACGACTGCGAGAAAGTTGGGCGCACCTTCTGGGTCGCGAGGTCGGCTAAGGCGCGCCCAGCGCAAGTCCAGGCGATCTGCACGCCCGGGCAGGGCTACGTGATCTTCGTGGAGCCCGCCACTCCGAACGGAGCACGCCCGACAAGGGAATCGGTTGGTGCGACTAAATACTCTCCGGATCGAGCCACATGGCTCCCACTTCCGGACGGAATAGGACCTGTTACCGGGCAGATGAACAATTCCGCCGCCGGCTTGGTGTTCGACGAACTCACAACCGCCGTCGGCCGTACTATCAACCTTTGGGATTACGCTGACGCTGCCGATTCTGACCAGCCACTGAAGTTCATCCTCGGCTTGTCCACCGCATGCGCCGTCCGGAAGGACATGTCGGCGCATCCCCTGCGTATGAAGTCTCGCTACCGTCGAGTAGTCGCAGTTGCACGGCTCACGGCCCCGTATTGCGTCTGGTTGCGGTAGGTCACTGGCCGGTCACTAACTCGGCGCTGAACCGGACGTGGACCCGCGCCGCGAGTGTCGCAAGTCTATACTTCAAGGCGTGCGGGTCCACGCCGGTTAGCTGGAGACGTTGGACGGCGGAGGTAGTCCTCGACTGGACGAGGGGCCGGCGGATCGGCATACTCCGTTTCGGTGAAGGTTCGTGACGTCATCACGACTCTCGAGGCGGACGGATGGCGTCTCGCTCGAACGAAGGGTAGTCATCGACAGTTTCGTCACCCATCAAAGCCTGGAACTGTGACCGTAGCAGGGAAGCTGAGCATCGATGTTCCGGTCGGAACCCTCGGTAGCATCTGGAAGCAGGCTGGGTTGAAGAAGGACTGAGTGACACATGGAATACGTCGTCATCATTGAACAAGGCGAATCGTCAGTCGGAGCGTACGTTCCGGACCTACCCGGTTGCGTCGCGGTCGGGGAAACGCGAGACGAGGCGATGGAACTCATTCGTGAAGCTGTTGAACTTCACATCGAGAGTCTTCGCGAGAATGGCGAACCGGTACCGGCACCTCACTCGTTCGTCGAACGCGTCGCGGTCTGAATCGCGCCGTCCAACTCGGCCGCTGCAGCCGACGTCAACCGCTGCACTCTTATCGTAGGTGCTACTCTTTCGCGTGCGGTTGCCGCGGCTGAGCGGCAAACGTTAGGCCGCTGAATGATCCGTTGCATTTTTCGATGGCTCGCCGCCAGCGCTGCAGTGACGTTCGTGCTTCTGGCCGGCGGCATCGGGTACTTTGCCTACTCTCGGTTCTTTCGCTACCAGCCGCAAGTCGATCGCGTGTTCTCGACGATCTCTGAAGATGAGCGTCATCTCTCACCGACGGCCAGGAAAGTGATCGTGGCGCTGGAGCCGGAATCGAACCGCACCTACTTCGTCGCCGTCTCCTTGCTGGCGGAAGTGGCGCCGACGCGAGTGAGAATGGGCGAATGGCATGCGCGGAATGCCTTGTGGGTGCTACTCCTTCCTCGGAGATTCGACGAGGAAGAGCGTTTACTTATGTTCGCCCACTTTCTACGGATGGAGGGGGGCACCGGTGTGGGGTATGGCGCGCGCAGGTATTTTCGGAAGGCACCGAGCCAACTCAACGAGTCGGAGATCATGCAACTGCTGGTGATCGGACGTTCCCCAGCGATGTATTCTCCATCTCGGCATCCCGACCGCTTTCGCAAACGCCTTGAGGTTTTGCGATCGCTGTATCGCGAATCGGCCTAACTCGGTGCAGCCGAGGTCAACCGCGTCACCAGTGCTCCGAGTGCGGTACTCTTCGCGCGCAGTCGGCGCCGGTGAGCGGCGGGCCGTTAGCCGCCTCGGGATCGCCAATACCCCGGACGCCGGCTCTGGTGGGCGACAGCGATGATCTGAAGATCGTCAGCTCGTTCGCGATAGATGACGAAATAAGGGAAGCGGCGGACGGGAACGCGGCGGACGATGTCGCGGAGTCGAACTCGGGTGACTCTT
>JANMSA010000492.1:0-4841 GCA_031388865.1 Acidobacteriota bacterium
GTGATCACGTTCGCTCTCGCCCCCGGACCCGAAATCGGGACCCGCCGGAGACGTGAGGTCTCAGTTCGCTTGGATGACCGTTAGGATGTGAGCGACACGTTAAGCCAACGTCACCACGTCGTCAATCCATCAGTAATGAAAAGTGAGGCGGGACATTGATGGCGGCCCTGCGCGGTGCCCCGAGTCGTTGGGGTCGAACGACAGTCGCCTACCGTTGGCGAGGCCGCGTCGCATCACAGCATTTCCTTGAGCCGCTCGTAACCGGCCCGGCTGATGGGGATGCGCGTTCCGTCCTTGAGCACGGCCACGCGGCTGTCTTTGGCGTAGGGCTCGACGCGGGCCAGGCTCTCCAGGTTGATGATGTAGCTGCGGTGCACGCGCAGGAAGCGGGTGGTGTCGAGCATTGCTTCCAGCTCGGCCAGCGTCTGCTGCCTGATGTGTTTCTGTCCGCGGGCGTAGACGTGCACGTAGTCGTCCTGCGCTTCGAGGTAGTCGATGCGCTGCACGGGGACCACGTCGATGGTGCCGCCCTCGCGAAAGGCGATCCGCTGCAGCGGCTTGCGCACGGAGGCTACGGCCGCGGCGACACCCGAGCTCACGATGGCTCCCGCGCCACGCTGAAGCACGCTCTCCACATGCGCGAGCACTTCCGCGAAGCGCGACGCGGAGAACGGCTTGAGCAGATAGTCCACGGCATGCACCTGGAAGGCGCGGACGGCGTATTCGTCGTAGGCGGTGACGAAGACCACCTGCGGCTTGCGCTCGAGGAGGTCCAGGACCTCGAAGCCGTCGAGCTTCGGCATCTGGATGTCGAGGAAGAGCAGGTCGGGTTGATGTTCGGCCACGGCCTTCACCGCTTCATAGCCGTTGGCACACTCCGCGGCCACGACGAAGCGCGGGTGTTCGGCGAGCAGTTCGCGCACGATCGCTCTTGCTGGCGCTTCGTCGTCGACGATCAGAGTCCTAATCTCGTTCATGGTTTGATTCGAAGGGGTAACGGTTCACCTCAGAGACACAGAGAGCACAGAGATTCCACAGAGGGAATGCGCTTTCTCTGTGAATCTCTGTGTCCTCTGTGCCTCTGTGGTGAACCGTCACCCCTCACACCGGCAACGACAGTGTGACGCGAAAGCGATCCGGCTCGTCGACGATATCCATTCGTCCCTCGAACATTTCCGCGCGGCGGCGGGCGTTCTCCAGGCCGATGCCTTCGCCCTCCTGCAATGGACGGTCGGGATCGCAGCGGTTCTCGACGGTGATGCGCAGCCAGGCGCCATCGCGGATTGCGCGGATGGTCACCACTCCTCCTTCGAGCAGGTTTCCTACCCCGTGCTTCACCGCGTTCTCGACGAGGGGCTGCAGCAGGAGCGGTGGAACTCGCACATCGCGCACGCTCTCGTCGATCTCCTGCGCGAACTCCAGTCTCGGCCCGAAGCGAATCCTCTCGATGGCCAGGTAACTGGACACCAGCTCCAGCTCCTCAGACAGCGTGATGGTCTCCGCGCTTCCTGTGCGAAGACTCTTGCGCAGGTACTCGGCGAGGAGGGTCGTGAGCGTGCGCGCCGTAGAGGGATTGGAGCCGCAGAGAGAGCTGATGGAGTTGAGACTATTGAACAGGAAGTGCGGGTCGAGCTGCGCCTTGAGCGCCTTCAGCTCCGCTTCCCGAGCCAGCATGCGCACTTCCACTTCCCGCTTCTCGATGCGCTGCGCGAGCTCGATTCCCGCCAGCAGGTAGTGCAGCGCCACCGCCAGCAGATAGAGGAGCGCGCCGGTGACGAAGAATGCCGCTACGCGCGTCACGGCCAGTGGGGCGCCCAGATACCGCGCCCATGTGCCGAGGACCATTACCCAGACGGCGCTGAGAGCGATCGCTGCGAGGGCGTGCGTGGCCAGGAGAGGCCCGGTGCGCGCACGCTGTAACGGCATCGCGCGCACCGGGTACCACGCCGCCAGACAGACGAAGGCGTAGGCAAGCGTCGGCGGCATGGTGAGCAGCATCGCCGCCGGAACTCCGCTGCGCCCCGGCTCGAGGACCAGGATTGCCAGCAGAACGCCTAGGAGCGTCCACGCCAGCAGGTACAGCGCAAGCCGTCCCCGGTCCGTGAGCACGGGATGCATGTCAGTTCTTCACTTCGATCGATCCCATGATGACGGTGCCGCGCACGGTCATCGTGGGCCCCGGCTCGCCGTTGTGCCTGGTGTTGTCCTCGAAGGAGCCCATGAGCGGAAGCACGTTCCCCACGATCTTCCAGTTCGCTGGAACCGTGATCTCCACTCCGCCCCACATGGCGAAGGCGTCGATGACCGGCATCTCACCGCTGACGATCTTTGCGTCGCGAAGATCGAGCTCCACACCGCCCATGATCGCATTCGCGTCGCCGCCGCGGAACGTGGGCGAGATGCTCTGGTGACGCAGACCGGCCATCATCGCGAACGCATGCACCATGGAGTCGGGATCGCCGTTGGCCAGGGCGGCCCCTCTCCCTCCCCTTCCCAGCGCTTCCCAGATCAGCTTGGCGCCGAGGAGGGCGATGCCCAGCGGAATGAGGTCGCCGATGCTGACGTCGATCAGATCCAGGCGATTCACCAGCAGCACCGTACCGACCAGGACCAGCACGATCGGTCCACCGCGCCTCGCGTTGCCGTGACGATTCAGGATCTGCGCGACACCGAGGATCACGAGCACGACCGGCCACCAGCGTGTGATCGGCTCCGACTCCAGGACGTCGAGATTGTCGAGCGTCCAGAGCAGGCCGAGGGCGAGGATGCCCAGGCCGATGATCAGGCGGGGCGTGATGCGAAACCCTTCACTTGCATTCACGGTCAGTCTCCTTTGCTGCAGGCGCATCCACGAGTGCGTGAAGAATCAGTCCCAGGCCGGCGATGGCGATGCCCAGGGGCATCGCGGAACCGTAGCGCAGGCCGAGGAAATGCTGGGAGGCCGCGAGTTGCCACACGCCGATGGCGATGATGATGAAGCTGCCGTCGCTCTTACGCAGACGCAGCGCATCGAACTCGCCGGCGAGGCCGAGCGCGATGAGCGCCAGCGGCCATAGCCGCCAGAGGTTGCCAACGTTCCAGAGGTCGATGGCATCCAGGAAAGCGACGACGCCGAGGACCAGAAGCGTCAACCCCCAGGCCAGCTTGCCCGCGGGGATCCGATTTGTGGTGAGTGTGTTCGTTTGCATGTTGCCTCCGCGAGCAAAGTACGGCGGCGATGGCGCTCAGTCTCGCGCGGATCGGCGAATGGCGGGTGGAGACCGGTGAACGAGGGATGGGCGACCGACCAACGATCAGCTCGCAGCTCTCAGCTCGCAGCTCTCAGGAGATGAGTCAAGGGCGCCAAACCGCTCCCGTGCTTCTGCCTCTGCTCCTGCGAGCTGCGAGCTGCGAGCTCTGTCAAAGCAACGTCAGGATGCGCGCAACATGCTTCCACTCCGTGGCGCCGTTGCCGATCGCGACGCGGATCGCGTACTGGCCGCGCAGCTTTGTATGCGACACGAAGAGCTGGCCGCCCGCGTTCATCCGTTCCAGCGCGGCCATGGTCTCGTCGTCGCTGGCGAGGCGGAATACGACCACGCTGAAGGACTGGGAGAGCACTTCCACTCCGGCGCGTTGGCGAAGCTCGGCGGCGAGGCGTTCCGCGAAGGTGACGTGGTCGCGGATCACATTGCGCAGGTGCTCGAGGCCGTAGTGCTCCATGACCAGCCACAGCTTCAGCGCGCGGAAGCGGCGGCCGAGCTGGAGGCCGTAGTCCATGTAGTTGATCTCGGCGGTGTCAGTGGTCTTGAGGTATTCGGGCACCAGCGAAAACGTGTCGCGCAAAACCTCGGGGCGCCGGGTGTACAGGACACTGCAGTCGACTTGTGTGAAGAGCCACTTGTGCGGGTTCATCACTATGGAGTCGGCGTACTCGATGCCGTCCCATAGCCAGCGGTACTCCGGGCAGATCGCGGCGGAACCAGCGTACGCCGCGTCGACGTGCAGCCAGCAGTTCTCGCGTCCGGCGATCTCGCCGATCGCGCGAATAGGATCGACGGAAGACGTGGACGTGGTGCCGGCCGTCGCGACGATGACGCACGGCTGCATCTCTGCCGCGCGGTCTTTCGCGATCGCCGCCGCGAGTGCCTCAGGGCGCATGCGGAACTGGTCGTCGCTCTCAATGTGCACGATGTTGCTGTGGCCAAAGCCCAGCGCCAATGCGGCCTTGTCGACAGACGAGTGCGCGTGCTCGGAGCAGTAAACGCGTAGCCGCGGCAGGTCGCGGCCGGCCATCCCCTGTCCGCGGATGTCGAGGCCCATGGCTTCGCGCGCGGCAGCCAGCGCCAGAAAGACGTTGATGGACGCGGTGTCGTTGATGATTCCGAACAGGTCGGATGGAAGTCCGAGGGCGTCACGGAGCCACTTCAAGGCGAGCGTTTCCAACTCGGTGAGCGCAGGGGACGTCTTCCAGAGCATCCCGTTCGCGTTGATGGCCGCGGAGAGCATCTCGCCAATCACGCCTGCCTGTGACCCGGTGATGCTGAAGTAGGCGAAGAAGGAGGGATGATTCCAGTGGGTGATGCCGGGCAGGATCTTCTGCAGGAACTCATCGAAGAGCGCGTCGTACGGCTTCCCCTCTTCACTGGCCGCGGTGGCGAACTGTTTCTCGATGTCGCCCGGCTGCACGCGCGAGAGGACGGGGAAAGAGTCGATGCCCTCGAAGTAATCGGCGATCCAGTCGACGGCCTTGTGTGCGGCGTCGCGGAACTCGCTGGTGGACGGGTCGAGCTTCGGCATCGGGCGAGTGTATGGCGGTTGACGTTCGCTGCGCTTGGCGTTGTCAGTTCTCGGTTGTCAGT
>JANMSA010000503.1:0-1905 GCA_031388865.1 Acidobacteriota bacterium
CCCCGTGCCTACGGGGTGGTGATGGCCACCCTGCTCATGGTTTCACGCGAACAAAGTAGTCATGAAAGACAGCGGCGAGCTTCTCCCCGTAGGTCATCCAGTGCGCGGCAGACGGGTAGTCCTTCAACCCCGCGACCCAGTTGACGTTGAACTCGTGGACGGAGGCGTCGATGCCGTAGCGCTGGAGCCAGCCGTCCCCCAGCGTGCCGCTGTTGCGGAACGCGGTGTTCGTACTGCCCTCGGTAAACCACGTGTGCTTGCGCAGCAGCTCCTCGAAGATTGCCATGCGCGCGAGATGGCGATCCAGCTGCGGCACGGGCGGTCGGCTGATGTGAAGACGGCCGTTGCCGTCGTTGTGCAGTTCAATGGCGAGATGCGGACCGCGTCCGGCCGCGATCGCCTGTTCGAGCCACTGTTCGAGTGCCGCGTTCTCCGGCGCGAGCCCGGGGTCTACCGGCGCGTCCCAGTTGCGGTTTAGATCCTTGCCGTTGAGATTGAACCGCGTGCCGCCGCGGGCGACGCCGTCCTTGTTTGCCATCGGCAGGATGGAGAGGCTGAAGACCTTCAGGAACTGTTCTGCATTCTCGTCCTGCTTCAACAGTCGCTGGATGAGGCCCTCCGCGACCCAGCTGCTGCCCGACTCCCACGGATGCGCCCGCGCCCGCACGAAGACGTGGTAGGGCGCAGCCGGATCGCCGATGCGAATCATCTCGAGGTCGCGACCAGCGACGGTCCTGCCAATCGACGAAATCTCCACTAACCGGTGTCTGCGGATGGAGGTCAGCAGCCGGTCGAGATCCGACAAGCGATACGGTTCGGTGCGGGCAACGTAAAGCTTCGGACCGCGCATCTCGAGCTTGAGCTGCACCCGATTACCCGGGAGAGTCTCGGTGGGCACCGTTCTCCAGACGCGACCGTCCTCCGAGACGGAGACCGTCTTCAGTTCACCAGCCACCGACCCCGGCTGGCCGTTCCAGACGTTGTCCAGGTTCCTGAATTCGAGTGTGAACTTCGAGCCCGGTGTGGCGTGCAGCAGGAAATGGATGTGGCCGGCAGCGCGATTCGGCGACGCCCGTTCGTGGTCGTAGAGGAGATGGATCCGGATGACCTCGCCGTCAACGTCGTACCAGAGTGGTGAGGCGTTTTCGAAGCCCGTGTCGATGAATTCCAGCCCCTTGACGGCATTCACCGTGCCCTGGCGCTCAGTCCCCGCCTGGAGGATTGGGGTTGTGACCAGCAAAACGATCAAGGCAGCTCGGAACCGCACAGCACGCATCACAGTGCCGTCGAGGGTAGCCTACATCTGTCGTATTCTCAGCACCAATGGCAACCCACACGGGCAAAGTGGCGCTGATCACGGGCGCTTCGGCCGGAATCGGTGCGGCGCTGGCGCGCGAGCTCGCGCGCGACGGCGTCGATCTTGTGCTGGCCGCCCGCCGCGAGGATCGGCTGCGCGACCTCGCGCGCGAGATCGAGGCCACGGGACGGAACGCCATCGTCGTCGCTTGCGACGTGACGCGCGACGGCGATCTGGAACGCGCCGTTGCCGCGGCCGTCGAGCGGTACGGGCGGCTCGACATCGCCGTCGCGAACGCCGGCTTCGGCGTCGTCGGTGCCGTGGAGAAGCTCACGCTCGACGATTTTCGCCGCCAAATGGAGACCAACGTGTTCGGCGTCCTTCGCACGCTGTACGCGTCGCTTCCTGAACTGCGGAAAACACGCGGTCAGTTCGTGGTCGTCGGCAGCGTGGCCGGGCACGTGCCCACGCCCTTGACATCGGCCTACTCCATGAGCAAGTTCGCGGTGCGCGGATTCGCCGAGTCCATTCATAGCGAGCTGGCGGCCAGCGGCGTTTCGGTGACGCTCGTCAGCCCCGGATTTGTCGACAGCGACATCCGTCGCGTG
>JANMSA010000506.1:0-1900 GCA_031388865.1 Acidobacteriota bacterium
CGAGATGCCGATGAATGAAGCTCAAAGAGGGACCCGTGTCGGTCAGGTCCTCGGCCAAATCATGAAACGGATCGAGACCGATGAGTCTCCTGGAGTCGCGGTTGTCCGGTCCGCTCTCGCGAGCATTCTCTCAATGGTCGGCCAGCTCGGACGCATCAGACATGTCAAAGCCGGTGCCGTACCGCTGCAGACCAAGGTTTCAAAGCGGCAAAATGGGGTTTCCGCGTCCGCCTCAGAGCCCCCGCTGCGGGCCGCGAAGAACAGCAGAACTCCTCGGCGTGGAAAGCCGAATAGTTCAGTCAAATCGGTGAGAGAAGTCGAGATCCGATCCAAGCCTATGCGTCGAACGAAATCCTAACCCACTTCAGAATGCAGCATACGATCTTCTACTCTTGGCAAGGGGACCTTCCCAACAATACCAACCGGGGCTTTCTCAGAGCTGCGCTGGAAGAAGCAGCAAGCGCTCTCGCCGCGGATCTTGCCGTCGAGCCGCGCATCGATCAGGACACCCAAAACGTGCCGGGCAGCCCAGACATCGCACGAACCATTCTTAAGAAAATCGAGATTAGTCACGTCTTCGTCGCTGACGTCACACTCATCAACCCCGCAGCCGCCGAACGGCGGACCCCTAACCCCAACGTCCTCCTGGAACTCGGTTACGCGATGCACGCCCTCGGAGAAGACCGGGTCATACTCCTCATGAACACTGCCTTCGGCCCCATCGAACAGTTACCGTTCGACCTGAAGATGCGCCGCGTGATTCCGTACAACGCAACTAGCGACGGAGAGAAGGGCCCGGAACGCCGACGATTAGCAGCTAGCCTCAAGACGGCGATAAAAGCTGCAGTGGAGTCCATCCCGCAGGCACCACTACTGCCAGATGCAACCGAGACGGCAACCAACGCCATCGAGACGGCTGCACCCAACCGAATACTCGCCATACGACGAGCGATGGGACAGATCGTTTCCGAACTTGAATCGGTCGCTCCGCCGCTCTTCCGGAACGGCGGCACGGTGGACCAACTGATCATCGGACTCAACGGAACCGTTTCCGCCGTGGGCTCCTACACTCGGCTCGCGGAGGCTATCGCGAGTATGGACGACACCTATGCTGCACGAACGCTCTACAAAGGCCTAATTCCAATCCTTGAGCACTATGACAACCCGCGCGGCTTTACCGGCACATACAACGAACGCGACTTCGACTACTGGAAGTTCCTCGGCCATGAACTGCTGACCACACTCACCGCAATGCTGTTACGCGAGGAACGGTACGAGACCATCAACGCCATCATCGAAGAACCAATAACTGTCGGCAGCAGCCGTCGCGCAAAGCCCGTCACGTTCGGGTACGCAAGCGAATGGCTGCAATCACTTGAACCAATCCAAAAAGCGAAAGGCCGCGTCTCCTACCATGCTGACCTTCTCCGTGAGCGCCACGCCCGCAAAGATAATGACACGCCCGAGAACGGGCCCCTCGCCGACATCCTCCCGTTCGATGAGCTGCTAGCTGCGGACTATCTCCTGTTCCTTCGGGGAGAACTCGAAACGCACGCGCCAAGAGATCGAGGATTTGAATGGATCCCTTGGACGAGCGTGTACCTGCGAGAGACGCCGGACTTCCTTCACGCAGCTTCGCGAACCGCGACAGCCCAGAGACTCGCGATTGCCCTTGGTGTTCCAGACGTCGTGAGTCTCAAATCACGGCTGTTGGAGCGTGCGGCCCGACTTTCACGCCTCTGGCAAAACGGGTTTTATGACCAACCACTCACCAAAGAAGACATCGAACGCATCGGGTCACGATAGACCGAGGGCGCTACCGAAATGCCCAGATCCACTTTCTCCCTTGGGCAGGTATCGCGAGATTACCGGGGCGCTTAGGGGCCGCGTCTTGAATTTG
>JANMSA010000657.1:0-3156 GCA_031388865.1 Acidobacteriota bacterium
GCCGGTTTCGAGCTGGTCTCCATCGGCGAGCGAATCCTCCGCGTCGAAACCGCGGTGGCCGCATTGATCGGCAGGCTCTACTAGGCCGGCACCAACCAATGTGGCAGTACCAGCAACCAGCAACGAGCAACCGGGAGCGAAGACGCGCGTGCTACCATCCGCCGCGTCGATGCAGCGCACTCAGGTCCTCTTCCTCGTCAAGTTTTTCGTGATCCTCATCGGCGCGTATCTGCTCATTGCGTGGAACCCGGTCAACGATCACGTGATCGTGCCGTTCACGGAGGGTGTGGCCCGGGTTTCCGGTGCCGCCCTGCAGGCGATGGGGCAGCCGGTGACGACGACGGGAACGGTCATCCGGTCCACACGGTTCGGCGTGAACATCAACAATGGGTGCAACGGCGTGGAGGCCATGCTGATCCTGCTCGCCTCGATCGTTGCCTTTCCGGCATCGTTCCGGGCGCGCGCGGCTGGACTCTTTCTCGGCGCAATCGCGGTGCAGCTCCTCAATGCCGTGCGCATCGTGACGCTGTACCTTCTCGGCGCCTATCAGCCGCGGCTCTTCGACATCTTCCACACTGCGGTGTGGCAGATCCTGATCATCCTCTCGGCCATCATCTTTTTCATGTTGTGGAGCGCGCGTGTTGCCCCGAATCGACTGGCGCCTCGCACTTAAGGGCTTCGCCGGATTTCTGGTGGGGCTCGCTGTCTGGATCCTGCTCTCTCCGCTCTACGACGGTTTCATCGCTGCCTCGGCCGGGAAGCTGCTCCGCGCTTTCGAGAAGCCACCGGTCACCCAGCTCCGTCCGGCGGCCGACAACTACGTCACCGTCGACCGGGCGGATTTCGATCGCCGGTCGAAGCGCCCCGCGATCTCCGTTCGCGACCTCACCTTCAACATCATCCTGCTCATCGCGCTGTTCGCCGCATCGAGGCGCACGTTCTCGGACCGGAACATGGCCGGTTTCGTAGCCGCGGCGGTGCTGCTCGCACTAACCCACATTCTCGGGACCGTGGGTGAAGTGATGTCGATCTATGTCGCCAAGCTCGGCATGTGGAGCACCGTCCACTACACCCCGTTCGAGCGCAATCTGTGGGGCGTTCTCAATCACTTCTACCGCCTGTTGTTCATGTACGCGATCGCCTTCGCACTCTGGTGGATCTTCCGCGATACTGGGTCTTCGGCGATGCCCGCCGGAAAGAAGAAGAAGCGGCGCTGAGGCTTCCAGCTTGCGCGCGGGCCGAAGCGGGCGTAAAACGATCCCTCGGGAGGTTCCTGGAGATGCGTTTGGTCACCCGCGGTGACCTCGATGGTCTGACCAGCGCCGTCATCATCACGATGAAGGAGGCGGTCGGCGAAGTGCTACTCGTCCATCCGCAGGAAATCACGGACAAGCTCGTCGACATCCGTGCTGACGACATCATCGTGAACCTGCCGTACGACGCGCGATGCGGGATGTGGTTCGATCACCACCTCCTCACCGACAGCAACGAGAAGCCTGCCGAGGACTTTCGCGGCCGCTATCGACTGGCGCCGTCGGCGGCCCGCCTGGTCTACGAGTACTACCTCGAGCGTCACCCGGGCGATCCCGATCTGCTGCGCCTGGGCCGCCTCGTCGATGAGACCGACCGCCTGGATGCGGCGCTGCTGACACACGATGATGTCGAGAACCCGCGCGACTACATCCTGCTCGGCTACACCATCGACAGTCGCACCGGCCTCGGCTCTTTCCAGGAATACTTCAGCAAACTCACCGAGTGGCTGAAGACGATGGACATCGCCGAGGTGCTCCAGCAGCCGGAAGTGCGCGAGCGGGTGGAGCGCATCCGCGCCGAGTACACGGACTGCAAGGGTCTGCTTGCCCGCAACAGCTTTCAGCTGAGCAACGTCGTCGTCACCGACCTGCGGGAGATCGACCGTCTTCCGGCGGGAAACCGATTCCTCGTGTATTCGCTCTTTCCCGAGGCGAATGTGTCCTTGCGTGTGCACTGGGGCCCGCGCCGCGACACCGTCATCGCTGCGGTCGGACACAGCATCTTCAACCGCACCTGCAACACCTCGGTCGGTGAACTGATGTCGCGTTATGGCGGCGGCGGCCATCGTGGCGCGGGCACCTGTTACCTGCCGCTGGAACACGCCGCCGCGGCGATCGACGAGATCCTGATCGAACTGCAGTCGAACGGGTAGCACCGTCACACGCTCACGTGTGGTTGTCTGTTCCGGGCGTCAGCGGTTCTCCGCCTCTTCGCCGGACCGCGTGGCGCGGAGTCATGCGACGCGCGCACCCCGCTCCCGCATCTTCACGGTCGCCGGATCGATCCGTCCCAGCTTTACCAGGCGCAGCGTGATCGCTGCCGCGGACCGGCCGTGCTGCCGCGCGAGATCCGCGATTGAGGTGCCGCCGTCGAACGAGTGGCAAAGCAGCGAGTCCTCTTCATCGCTCCACCGCTGTCCCGCCGCTGGCGGACCGTTCCTGCTGGCGGCGGTGGCAGACGCGGTGTCGCCGCGCTCTTTCAGGAGAGCGGCAGCAGCGACGAGCGCGCGGATCACGTCCGGTTTGTGGAAGGCATCATGCGGGATCCTCGTGCCGGTCTCCGGATCGACACCGGCCGCCAGAGACTCGACGATCGTCACAACGCGTTGCAGTTCCATCACTCAGTTCCTCCACCACCGAGAGTACCTCGGCGTCGTTGGTGCTCCACCGCGCGTGGAGAACGAGCGCCGTTCTTGGCGTCGAGAGGGGCAGTGTCGGAAAGAGGAGCGCTCTTTTCTCCACGAGCCGTGGGTTTCATCGGGGCGCTGAGCGCACGTGTCAGCTTAGCCCAGGTGTCTCTCGCGGCATAAAACGCCGCTGGTGGCGGCGCGTGCGGTAGCCGGTGGTGCGAGCAAAGCGAGCGACCACCGGACAGCTCCGGCAATGGAGATCGACTCCGGTAGGGTCGCGTACCGGTTCGCATTCGGAGGCGCATCGCCAGCTCCTCCGCGACCCCTGCCGGGGTCGACATCATCACGGGTTGTATGACCGGTGGTCGCTCGCTTCGCGCGCACCACCGGCTGATATGGAGTGACCTTGTCAAGTCACCAGTGTCGTGGCTGCCTTTGATTTTGCTTTTTCCCTAGATGAGCCTTTGCTTTTGATTCTCGTTCTGTTGGTCCAG
>JANMSA010000610.1:0-3654 GCA_031388865.1 Acidobacteriota bacterium
CGGATGAGCTCCTCCGACTTTCCGGAGAACATGCCTCCGGCAATGATTTCGATCCAACCGCCGCGATGATGATCCAAGGGGTGTGCCTCCGAGATGTGCTGCTTTAGGATAAACGATGAACGATGAACGATGAACGTCGCCTCTCAATCCTCAATCCTCATTCCTCAATCCGAAAAGACCCCGGCCAGCCGCCCCACCCCTTCCCGGATCCGCTCATCGCTTTCCTTCGCGAAGGTCAGGCGCATCGTATTGGCGCCGCTGCCGTCGACGAAGAAGGGGCTGCCAGGGATGTAGGCCACGCCGTTGGCGACGGCGTCTGCAACCCGCGCGGTGGTGTCGATGCCTTCGTTCATGGTGACGAACGTGAACAGGCCGCCGTCCGCCGGCGTCCAGCGCGCCTTCCCCGCGAAGTGCCGTTCGAGCTCTTCGATCATCACCGCCCGCTTGCCGCGATAGAACGCGCGCACTTTCTCGATCTGGGGTCCCAGCTCCCCGGCGGTGACGAGCTCCTCCACGATGGACTGATCGAGCATGCCCGAGCAGAGGTCCGCCGCCTGCTTGGCGATCTCCAACCGCTCCAGCAGCGGCTCCGCGGCCACGATCCAGCCGCAGCGCAGGCCCGGCGCCAGAACTTTCGAGAAGGAGCCGAGATAGATCACGCGGCCGGTGGTGTCGCGGGACTTCATCGGCGTCGTATCGGCGTCTTCGACGTACACCAGCTCCCCGTACGGATCGTCCTCGATGATCAGGAAGTCATACTCCTCCGCGATCTCCAGTACCGCCGCGCGGCGCGCCTGGGTCATCAGGCGTCCCGAAGGATTCTGAAAGTTCGGAATGGTGTAGAGCAGCTTGATGCGCCGCCGCGATGCGACCTCCCGGAGCGAGGCGGGCACGATGCCCTGATCATCCTGTTGCACGCCCGCCAACTCTGCGCTCCGCGCAAAGAACGACGCTGAGCCGCCGATATATGTCGGCAGCTCGACCGCCACGACGTCTCCCGGGTCGAGGATCGTGTGCGCGATGAGGTCCAGAGCCTGCTGCGAGCCCGTCGTCACCATCACGTCTGCAGCCGCCGTCTCCATGCCGCGACCGCGGCAGATGGTGGCGATTGCACCGCAGAGTCCCGGCAGTCCGCGCGTGGGCCCGTACTGCAGAGCAATGGTCCGCCGCTCGCGCACGACCTTCGCCGCGACCTCCGCGATCCGCTCCGCCGGAAACGTCTCCGGATTCGGCACGCCGCCGGCGAAGGAGATGATGCCCGGGTCGTTGATGAGCCGGGCGAACGCGCGGATGGCGGAGGGGCGGAAGGCGCGCGCGTCGCGCGAGAAGAACTGTTCGTACGACATGGGGGGAGGAGTTTATGACAACGATGAATGGTGAATGAGCAGGCGAACGATGAACGATGAACGATGAACGATGAACGGAGAACGGGAACGGGAACGGGAACGGGAACGGGAACGGGAACGGGAACACCGAGACGATAACCTATGAACCTCGTCGTCGCGAGACGGCGAACCGTCAAATGTTCATCGTTCATCGTTCATCGTTCATCGTTCCGCGTTCATCGTTGACTTCTCGACCGCCAGCGCAGAGTACGAGGCGAGCGCCCAGCACGCCACGAGCGACGAGAAGATCATGTTGAAGATCGATCCGGCCATCCGCAGCGGGAATGCGAAGAGACTGAAGATCGCGGCGTCGTTGAGCGTCTGCCCGAACGCGGCCAGGAAGGAGAAGCTGGCGAAGACGCTGGAACCCGCGAGGGCGACGATGAGGATGGCAACCGCGATCAGGAGATGCCGGCCGAGGTCCGCCTTGAGGGCGGCCCAGGCGGCCGTGAGTGAGGCGGCGGCGCCGGTGCGGTGGATTGCCCATTCGGCGATGGCTCGGGTCGACCACATCCCGGTGACGACCGAGACCACGATGGCCAGCATGAGCGTCAGCAACAGACCGAGACAGCCGGTCCCCGCCGCGATGGCCGGCTCTTCGCGAAAGACGAGCATCAACGCGATCGTGGGCAGCAGCGGAAGGAGCAGGATCACGCTGGCCGCGCCCCAGGCCAGGTTGTAGATCCAGAACACCGTCCACCACCCCTGCCTCCCTCCGCTGGCCCACCGGTCCATCGAGAACGCGCGAAAGCGCGAACGCGCTCCGTTCTCCGACGGGCCCGCAGCGCTCTCTCCGTCCACGTACACGCGCGCGCAACCCGCTTCCACGAAGGAATGGAGAATCGCGAAGACGAGGAGCAGCACCACCACGGCGGCGACGATCCAGAGAAGCAACGTCCACTTCCCGAGGAGCGAGAATGCCGCGCTCTGGATGTCCTCCGGGGAGGAGATCTCGGCGAGCTCGATTCCGATGGAGACCAGGATCGGAACCAGCACGGCGACGCCCACAACAATCGCCAGAAGGATGAAAACGATCCCCTCGACGACGCGGATCGCGATGAGCGGCCAGTTCACGAACGTATTGTCCAGCCCGCGCCGGAGGGTCTCGAAGACGCCGCGCTTCATCTAGATTGCCTTCCGGTAATCCGGTGCGCCCGTGAAGGTGACCGCGTAGGCCATCTCATACAGCCGGCTGCGCAGCCGCGCGCCAATGCGGTCTTCGAGCTTCTCCTGCTTCGCGTCGGTCGGGTGATCGAGGTAGTTGGTGGTGAAGATCGTCGCCAGTTCCTCGTTGTACCGGGTGTTGATCACGTAATAGAGGATGTCCTGCACGAACTGAGTCGGCTTCACAGAGCCCAACTCGTCAAGGACGAGCAGATCGGTCTCGAGCAGCGGACGCATGATCTCCGCCTTCGTCGTCGGCTGATCGGGATCGAACGAGGCCTGGATCTCCTGGATCAGATCCTGGAAGTTCGCGAACACGACGCGTCCGGGTTTGCCGCTGTTGACGACTTCGTTGAGCGCCGCGACCGCGAGATGCGTCTTTCCCGCCCCGCATCCACCCATGAGCAACAATGCTTTGCCATCGGCGATGTGGGGCCACAGGTCGACGAATTCCTGCACGCGCCGCTTCGCGTTGCGGAGCACCGGCGTGCTGTCGCGAAAGGTGTCCAGCGTGCAGTGCGTGTAGCGCTTGGGGATGTTCGCACCGGCCAGACGATGCTGCCGGCGCAGGTCGCCCTGACACTCGCACGCCTCGACGCGAAGGTCGTCGCCCGGCATCGGCACCCACCCCGAGCCCGAGCAACGAGGGCAGATCGCAGGCAGGGCCGGGACAGAACGCATGCAGAGAGTTTACGCGAACCGGTTGGCGGTTGGCAGCTGGCGGTTGGCAGGGTGCGCGGCAGAAGGCGCTCTCTGGCGCTTGTCTCAGGTGCTGTCATCCCGAGCGCCCGGGTCGAAAGACCTGGGCGGGAGGGGCATCAAAGGGCTCATGCCTGTAGCCCCGCCCGCCCAGCACTCGACGCTTCTAATGACACGACTGTCGTGTGATCGAGGGCGCCCCCTCATCCGCCTTCGGCACCTTCTCCCCCGTGCGCGGTGGAGAAGGCTCTCGAGGGGAGGTGCTGCGCGACTTGCCCGTCGCACGTTCCCCTGGAAGAACAAACATCGAGAGCCTTCTCCCCTCCGCAGAGGGGAGAAGGTGGTGTGCCGAGCATGTTCGACAGCTCGGAAGTGAAAGTCTTCTACCCAACCTGATGGAGGTGAA
>JANMSA010000617.1:0-2729 GCA_031388865.1 Acidobacteriota bacterium
GAGCCGACCACGGACCCGGTTACGTCAGCAATTCGCCTGAATCCATTCGTCATGAGTCCCTCCAGTTGCAAGGAGTTGAGGATAGCAGGCCGACGTAACGCGACTGAACGAGTGTTGGAGGCAGCACCGGACGGGTCCGAGCAAGCCTCGGCCCCTTTTTCTTTCGCACCGCCACAGAAGCGGCTTTTTCACCGCACGACGAGAGCTGGGGCACTACGAGCCCCCGGTGTGGGAGCCTCGAGCGGATCGCTCGCCGGGGAAACCGATCCGGATCGACGCGGGCGGGACTCGGGGCAGGGCGCGACCCCGCAAGTCGGCTGGTGAAGAGCGCGGATGTCCGCGCTGTGCTCGAGTGACGGAACCCCGCAAGGCACGGGCCACGCGATGAGTGCCGTCCTACCTCGTGGAGCGGTGAGGCATCGCAACGGCCACCGCCGCGATGAGGCGACGGTCGTCGAACGGCTTGTCGATGTGCCCTGCGAAACCGGCCGCCCGTGTGACCACATGGTCGGCGCTGTTCGCGAGGCTTGAGACGGCGATCACTGGCGGATTCGTGTGGCCCTCCACGCCGTGCAGCTCGTGAAGGAACTCGAAGCCGTCCATCCGCGGCATTCGGAGATCGCACAGGACCAGATCAACGTCATCGCCTGCCACCCTCTCGAGCGCTTCGATGCCGTCCCTTGCCGTCAGCACATGAGCGCCGAATCGTTCGAGCATCACGCACATCGCTTCGCGCGAATCATCCATGTCTTCGACGACGAGGATGCGGAGACCGTCCAGCGGAAAATCGTCCGCGTGCGATTGGAGCGGTTCCGGTACCTCCACCGGTGCGGCGACGAGAGGAAAATGCATGGTCACCTGTGCGCCGCTTCCCACACCATCACTGGCCATGCTCACGGTTCCTCCGTGCGCCTCCGTCAACTGCTTGACGAGAGCAAGGCCGATGCCGAGTCCTGCATGCGTGCGGCGGGTGCCCTGCTCCTGCTGTTGGAACATCTCGAACACAAACGGCAGAAATTCCGGTGCGATGCCTTCTCCCGTATCGCGCACCTGCACGATGCTGTCATCGCCTTCCCTCGTGAGCGTGATCGTGACCGCTCCGCTGGCTGGCGTAAATTTCAGTGCGTTGAGCAGCACGTTCCTGAGGATTTGCTGCAACCGGTCGGCGTCCGCGTTTATCCACAGGGGCTCGGGCGCGTCGATGAACTGCACCGCGATGTCCTTCTTGAGAGCCCCGTCTGCAACCGCCTCCAGTGTGGAGCGCACCTGCTCGTTGAGACAGACGACTCTCAGATCACTCGTCAGGTTGCCTCGCGTGATGCGCGTCAGCTCGAGCAGGTCTTCGACCATCCGAAGCTGGAATACCGCGTTCCGCTCGATCACTTCGGCCGCGTGGACGACCTTGGGGTCGCCTTGCAGCTTGAGGATGCTGGCCCAGCCGAGAATCGGTGTGAGCGGAGTTCGCAACTCGTGCGACAGCACCGCCAGGAATTCTTCCTTGACCGCGCCGATCGTGGTCAACTGCATCGCGGTCTCTTCGGATTGCCGCCTAAGGTGATTCTCCCGCAGCAGCGTGTCACCGAGCACCTGCAGGAGCTCTCCGTGCAGGACGAGCCGGCGCGCCGGGACCGGTTGCTGCCTCCGCGCCACCGCCCACAGGTCCTGAAAGAGCACACCGCTCTCCCGCGCGAGCCGCGCGATCATCACGGATTCACAGAAATTGACCAGCGCGTAGCCGGTCACCAGGGCGCCGACAATGTGCCCGTCGCGCAGTAGCGAGACACCGACTACCGTCAGGCCCGACGACGGGGTGACGACGACTGCGGGCCGGTTGTCGCTGGGCTGCGCGAGGCATTCCCGGACGCATTCGGCAAACACCCCGGGATCGTAGCCGTGCTCCTGGAATATGGCGACGATCGGCGTGGCCGGCATGGGCCCGCAGACGATCTGCTCGTCCGCGCCGTAGAGCGCGACGCTCAACTGGACGACGCTGCCGTATTTCTCCAGCGCCGGCCCCCACACCGCGAGATCGAACACGGTATCTGTGGGCTGGCCTATCCGGCGTCTACGTCGCACTGGGATCCGGACGCCGCGCGGGATTGCGCGAGATGAGGTTCAGATAACTGGAAAACGGACGGACCATCGCAGCTGGAATCGGACGCGGCAGGACGCGCATGCCTTGGCCGTCCAGGATCTCGCATTCGTGCGTCGCACGCGTATTCGGGTTCGCGCGCATTTTCGCCACGGTCAGCCCGAGACGGAAGGCGTCGCCCATCTCAATCCAGTTCATCAGAAGGATATTGTCGACGAGCGAACTCATGTGGAAATCGCCCATCATCGACGCCATCCCGAGCATCTCCGGATTCTCGTGGTTGTACACCGTCGCGGTCTGGTGCTCCTTCATCAGCGCGACCAGCGCGTGGAAGAAGTCGCGAAAGCTCCGTCCCGTGGTGCCCAGGTTCGAGCCGTATGTGGAGAGGCTGTCGAACAGGACGCGCCTCGGCTTGAACTCATCCACGATCCGCTCGATGTCGTGGAAGTGACGGTCAATCTCTATTTCCTGCGGCGTATCGTACTGCACCCGCACGACGCCGCTGTCGATGAGCTGCTGGAGATCGATCCCGATGCTCTTGGCGTTGCGGATGACCTGCCGGACCGGTTCGTCCAGCGTGAGCATCACGCTGCGCTCCCCGCAACGTGCCCCCTCGGCCAAATACTGCAGGCCCATG
>JANMSA010000618.1:0-1758 GCA_031388865.1 Acidobacteriota bacterium
AGCGAATGCGAGCGATGCGATAGCATCGCCAGCGTCATGAAGATCGTCGAATGTGTTCCGAACATCTCCGAGGGCAGGCGCAAGGAAATCTATGATGCGGTGGCGGCGGCTGCGGCGTCCGTGTCCGGGGTGACCCTGCTCAACGTCGATCCCGGCGCGGACACGAACCGCACCGTGATCACCTTCGTCGGGTCCCCGGATGCCGTCCTCGAAGCCGCTTTCCGTCTCGTGCAGAAAGGCGTCGAGCTGATCGACATGACCACGCATCGCGGCGCCCATCCGCGCATCGGTGCCGTTGATGTCGTGCCGTTCATCCCCATTGCCAACGTGACCATGGAAGAGTGCGCCGAGCTGGCCCGGAAGCTCGGGGAGCGCGTTGGGAGCGAACTGCGAGTGCCCGTCTACCTGTACGAGTACGCTTGCACCGCACCGGAGCGCCGCAACCTGGCGGACGTTCGCCAAGGCGAATACGAAGGCTGCGCACAAAGGGTGACGGACCCTCAGTGGAAGCCCGACTTCGGGCCCGCCGAGTTCGTGCCGCGTACGGGCGCGATCGTCATTGGCGCGCGCAAGTTTCTGGTCGCATACAACGTCAATCTCAACACACTCGACAAGCGCCTCGCGAACCGCGTCGCGTTTGACATCCGCGAGCGCGGCCGCCAGAAGAAGGACGCCAACGACAACCCCATCCTCGACGAGAACGGCCAGCCGGTCTGGGAACCGGGCTTGCTGAAATCCGTGAAGGCGGTCGGCTGGGTGATCCCTGAGTTCGGCTGCGCACAGATCTCCATCAACCTGACGGACCTCGACACCACACCACTGCATGTCGCGTTCGACGCCTGCGAGGAGCGGGCGAGCGAACGCGGTCTGCGCGTGACCGGTTCCGAGATCGTGGGCCTCGTGCCGCGCCAGGTGCTGCTCGACGCCGGTCGCCACTACCTCGCGCGCATGGGCCGTCCCACAGGCGCCCCCGAATCCGCCCTCATCCACATCGCCATCCGCACCCTCGGCCTCAGCGAGGTCAAACCGTTCGATCCGAAAGAGCGCGTCATCGAGTACCGGCTCACGACTTCGTCCTCGCGACTCGCTTCACTGACTCTCAGCGCGTTCATCGACGAGCTCTCGGACGAGTCGCCGGCTCCGGGCGGCGGTTCGGTGTCCGCGCTCGCGGCATCGATGGCTGGAGGGCTGGCGGCAATGGTCGCAGTGCTGTCGCATACAAAAAAGGGATTCGAGAGCAAGCAGCAGGAGTTGGATCGCATCGCCATCCGCGCGCAGGAGCTCACGGCGCGCATGCTCACCGCCGTCGATGCCGACACCGACGCGTTCGACGCTCTCCTCGACGCGATGCGTCGCCCGAAGAACACTCCTGAAGAGCAGATCGCGCGGAGCCGGGCGCTCGCCGATGCAACCGCCGGCGCGGCCGAGATCCCCCTCGGTGTCCTTGAAACATGTCCCGAGCTGATCCAGCTCAATCGCGAGATCGCCCGCATCGGTCTGCAGGCGTCGCTCTCCGACGCAGGAGTCGGTGCGCAGATGGCGCGCGCCGCCGGTGCGGGTGCTTATCAGAACGTGTGCATCAACCTGGCGGGACTGAAGGACGCGCGACGCACGACTCTTCTCGCCCGAGCGGATGCGGCGTGGTCGCGCACACGTGAGCTCCATGAACTCGCCGAGTCCGAGATCCTTGTTCGCTTACGCGACACCCTGAGCGAAGCGAAAGGGTTAGCAAAACCCTGAGCGAAGCGAATGGGTCAA
>JANMSA010000631.1:0-10661 GCA_031388865.1 Acidobacteriota bacterium
CGAACCGCCCTTCATCGGCAGCCAGCTTGGACAGGAGGAACTCGTACGGCTCATTCGGGAACTCCTGCCCCCGGGTCACGCCGGCGAAAGCGAGGACCGTCAGCAGGAGCAACGCGAACTTCTTCATTGATTTCATCGTAGCCTCGAACCGGAACAACTGATCACGTAACCACCAACTCCGCCCCGGCAATCCAGCCAGAATCGTGCCCCGGTTTCCAGGCGCACGAAGCCTCCGCGGGCGAGTTGGATGAGATTGTGCTAAAAAGCTTCAGGGAAACGGCGAATCCCGGCAGGCGCTATGCCTCCAAGGAAGGGCGGAGAGCCAGTGAGTCTGGATCGGATCGAGATCACACCTTTCGTCGTGATCGCTGGCGAGATTCTGCAGCAGCGGAGAACGGGGCGGCTGACGATCCTCAGGGTATCCCTGCGGAAGGTTCTCTACTGGTCGCAGGGCGAGCTCATCATGTGCGTCTCCGCCCAGCCCGGGGATTCGCTGGCGGACTTCCTCGTCCGCCGTCAGGCGATCACCGCCGAACGCGCGCTGGAAGTCTTCGGTGGGGACGAAAGCGACGCGGTCGATAAGGTTCACCAGCTCGGCCTCCACGATCTTTCCACCCGGCAGTCCCTCCTTCGCGAATGGCTCACCCAGCAGGTGATCCCCCTCTTCGCCCTCGACGACGGAACCGCCGCGTTCAGCGAAGACGAGGCGTTGCCGCCCGAGAAGCGGGTTTTCCTGCAATCGATGGCGTCCCTGATTCTGGAAGGCGTCCGCTCCATCAGAAACGGCTTGGTTCTCCGCCGCTCCCTTGGCGATCTCAAGCGGCTCATCCACGCACCGCGCGACACCCGCTACAACATCGAGGCTCTCCCGCTCACGGATGAAGAGCGGAGTATCGTTTCAGCGCTCACAGAGGCGGCGCCGATCGAGGTCTTCCTCCGCCGCTTCTCCACGCAGTCTGTCGCCGTAGCGAGAGTGGTGATTGCGATGATGACGTTGGGCGTGTTCGAACTCTACGAAGATCGAACGCATGACGCATCGGGGGATGAGGGGGACATGCAGCGCGACCTGGAGCTGCTGGCCGCCATCGGCTCGAGCGATCCCCGCTCGCTCCGTGCGATCTCTTTCTCACGGCAGCTTCCGTCGCTCGACCACTATCAGGTGCTGGACATCCCGCGCGCCGCCACCCGCGGGCAGATCATGACTGCGGTGGACGCGGTGAAGAATCGCCATGACCCCTCGACCTTTCCGGCCATCGTGCGCGACTCGCTCATGGCAATTCATCGGCGCGCCAATGAGGCGGCCGAGATTCTGAAAGACGCCGGACGCCGCGCCGATTACAACAGGTTGCTGCACAGGCAAAAAGGGGACAGCGCGGAGTCGCTTCAGCAGCAGCTGACGCAGCGCTCGGTGGCAAGCCAGAACTACGTCAAGGCGCAGGAGCTCACCAACCAGGGCGACTATTACGGCGCGATCCTGCTGCTTCGGCAGACGGTTGATTTCGCCCCCGATCACGCAGCCGCCTGGGCGCTGCTCGGCGCCTGTCAGGAGCGTAACCCGCGCTGGCGCCGCGACGCCGTGGAGAGCTTCCAGATGGCGCTGTCCATCGACCCGAACAACGTGGAAGCGATGATCTCTCTCGGCGATCTCTACAAGTTGGAAGGGATGATCGGCCGCGCCCAGACGTGCTACGAAGACGTGCTCAAGATCTCTCCCGAAAACCAGCAGGCGCAGAGCCGTCTGAAAGGCCTGAAGAAGCGCTAGCCGGAGGAGGCGCGTTCCGGTGGGATCGCGCTTTCGCGCTCAACCACCGGCTATTTGCCATCACGCCTCCGGCGTGTCCCCATTCGGAGGAGGCACAGCCGCCCATCGCAACGGGCCGTCGTGACCGCGACTAGTTGCCATTGCACCTCCGGCGTGTCGGACCCCTGAGCACGATGCCGCGGCTTTGCACGCCGGAGGCGTGGTGGCGAATAGCCGGTGGTTGAGCGCGAAGCGCGATACCACCGGTCGAGGCGTCCCCCATCGTCAGCGCCCCGGCAGGGGCGCGGGACCTGCCATCACGCCTCCCGTGTCAAACCCCGATCGCTTTCGCGCCCAGCTAAACGACGCGTGCTCGCGCGTAAGGGCGACGCGCTACATCAAGTCCCGCATGATCTTCTCCAGCGCCTCTTTCGGCGGGCGCGTCTGCTCGATCGGCAGCTGACCGAGCGGCTCATCCACTACATTGAGCATCTGGATGAAGTTCTTCTTCTCGGGGCGGAGGTGCACCAGACCGGTGAGCATCTGGCCCGCCTCGGTGGCGCGGTGGAGGCGCTGCAGGGCCTGCACGGCGTCGCCCGGGTCATAGTCCTCTTCGAGCTTCTTGAGCAGGATGCGTGAGCCGTCGTGCAGCGTCACTTCGCGCGCCTCACCGGGCTCGTAGTCGACCGTGATCTCCTCATACTCGGGCACGAAGCCGATCTGGTGCAGCAGCTCCTGATGCTCCTTCGAATAGGTGTAGCCCTTGGTCGAGCCCTCGTGATTGTTGAAGGTGACACAAGGCGAGATCACGTCGATGACGGACATGCCGTCGTGGGCGATGGCCGCCTTGAGGATGTTCACCATCTGCTTCGGATCGCCGGCGAACCCGCGCGCAACGAATCCGCAGCCCAGCTCCACGGCCAGCCCGCAGAGGTCCATCGGCGGCATCTCGTTCAACACGCCGCTCTTCAGCCTCGACCCTTCATCCGCGGTCGCTGAGAACTGCCCTTTGGTCAGGCCGTACACGCCATTGTTCTCGATGATGTAGATGATCGGCACGTTGCGCCGCACCATGTGCATGAACTGGCCGAGGCCGATGGAGGCGGTGTCGCCGTCCCCCGAGACGCCGATCGCCTTGAGCGTGTGATTGGCGAGCATCGCGCCCGTCGCCACTGCCGGCATGCGCCCATGCACGGAGTTGAAGCCGTGCGATCGCTGGAGAAAGTACGCGGGAGTCTTCGACGAGCATCCAATGCCGGAGAACTTCGCCACCTGCTCCGCCTTCACGCTCATCTCGAAGAAAGCGCGGACGATCTGGTTGGAGACCGCGTCATGACCGCATGCGGCGCAGAGCGTCGACTTCCCGCCCTGGTAGTCCGCGGCCTTGAGGCCGAGACGGTTTTCCTTGATTGCTTCCGCTGTGCCAATCTTCAGGGTGCTTTCAGCCATGGTCTAGTCCTCTCCTGCCCGGGTCTCAGGCTGTTTCGGTACGGCGCCGGGGATGAACGCCGGCGACGGGGCGGTGATGCGTGCGTCCGCGCGGATGAGCAGCAGTGGCGTGTCGCCGGACGCTGTGGACTCCATCTGCAACACCGCGTCGGTGATGGTGCGCGCGTCACACGGCAGTCCCGTGTAGTGCAGGATCTTGCGGAGCTTGCGCTGATCTTCTCCGAGCTCGAGGCGGATCATGTCCGCCATCTGCCCGTCACGGTTCTGTTCCACCACATAAACCCGCTCATGAGCGGCGACGAACTGCTTCAGCTCCTCGGTGAACGGCAGCGCGCGCAAGCGGAAGTAGCTCGTCTCGATGTTCTGCTCGCGCCGGAGCTGATCGCGCGACTCTTCGAGCGCCCAGGTGGTGGTGCCGAAAGCGATGAAGCCGATCTTCGCGCCTTCAGCGATGTCCACGACCGGCTTCGGCACGAACAGCTTTGCGGTCTCGTACTTTCTGGCCAGCCGGTCCACGGTGTCTATGTAATCCTGCGGCCTCTCGGAGTAGCGGGCCTGCGAATCGTGGCCCGAGCCACGCGTAAAGTACGACGCGAACGCATGGTCGGTGCCCGGGAGCGTGCGCCACGGAATCCCATCGCCATCGATGTCGTCGTAACGTCCCCACTTGCCCTGCAGCTCGGTCAGCTTCTCCGCGGTGAGCACCTTGCCGCGCCTGATCGGCTTGGTCGGATACTCGAAGGGGTCGGACATCCAGTTGTTCATCCCCAGATCGAGATCGCTGAGCACGAACACCGGCGTCTGAAACTCCTCGGCCAGATCGAGCGCCTCGATGGCGAACTCGAAACACTCCACGACGCTGCACGGGATCAGCACGATGTGCTGCGTATCGCCATGCGACAGATACGCAACCTGGTTGATGTCGCCCTGCGCGGTGCGTGTGGGCAGGCCCGTCGACGGGCCGACGCGCTGGATGTCCCAGATCACGCCAGGGATCTCAGCGAAGTAGCCCAGGCCGATGAACTCGGCCATCAGCGAGATGCCCGGACCGGCGGTGGAGGTCATGGAGCGCGCACCGGCCCAGCCGGCACCGAGCACCATGCCCACCGCGGCCAGCTCGTCTTCGGCCTGCACGACGGCGAACGTTGCCTTCCCGGCTTCGTTGATGCGCGTCTGCTTTGCGTACTCGATGATCGATTCGCACAACGACGACGACGGGGTGATGGGATACCAGGTCACCACGGTCACACCGCCGAACACGGAGCCGATCGCCGCCGCGGCATTGCCGTCGATGATGATCTTCCCCTGCGTCGCATTCATCCGCTCGACGCGCCACTTGTTCTGGCTGGGCAGATTCTCTTTGGCGTAGGCCAGGCCCTTGTCGATCGCGGCGACGTTGGCGTCGATCGCTTTCTGCTTCCCTTTGAACTGCTTGCCGAGGGCGTTGAGGATCTCAGCGCGGTCGAGGCCGAGAAGCTCGGCGACGATGCCCACGTAGACCATGTTCGTCAGCAGCTTGCGCAGCTTCGAGTCTTCGGAAAGGTCCGCGGCCAGCTTCGCGAACGGCACCTCGAAGTAAACGATGTCGTCGCGGACCGCTTTGCAGTTGAGGGGCGCGTCGTAGATGCACAGCGCGCCCGAGGGGAGGCCCTCCACGTCTTCCCGCGACGTCTGCGCGTTCATGCAGACCATCAGGTCGACTTCCTTCTTGCGGCCGATCCACCCGTCCTTGTTCGCGCGGATGGTGAACCAGGTGGGCAGGCCGGCGATGTTGGACGGGAACATGTTCTTCCCGCTGACCGGCACGCCCATCTGGAAGATCGAGCGCATCAGCACATTGTTGGACGACTGCGAGCCGGAGCCGTTGACCGTCGCGACATGAATGGTCAGGTCGTTGACGCTTGGCTCCGCTCCCGCTCCCACAGCCTCGAGGACATCCGGCGCGATCAGGGTCTCGGACACAGCAGTCTCCTTTTGCACGTTCCCTGTCGGTGTTTCACGCGTGGACACCGGCGGGGAGCGCATGTTCCATTTTCGAATTGGCGGCACATTGTAACGCGAGCAGTTCCAGTGGCGAGCGCACCGCCCCCCCAGGAGGAGGGTGCCGCTATGATGCGGGGATGGCCCGCATGCTCTATTTCGCGGTCGTGGCGATCCTCGCCACGATTCTGTTCTCGGTTCTGACCATGGCCATCGCCCTGGTGCGTTCCACCTCCCCGTGGATCGACCGGCTGATCCGGGTCTGGGCGGGCCTGCTGGTGCGCGCGGCCGGGATCGACTTGAAAGTTGAGAACGGTGAGCGTATCGACTCGGAGAAGCGCTACATCCTGGTCGCGAATCATTACAGCTATCTCGACATCCCGTGCATCTTCGCGGCGATCCCCCAGCCCATTCGCTTCATGGCCAAGAGCAGTCTGTTCAAAATCCCCGTCTTCGGCTGGGCCATTGCGCGCACGGGTTTCATCCCCATCGACCGCAAGAACCGCCGCACAGCGGTGAAGTCCTTCGAACTGGCGGCAGACCGCATTCGCAAAGGAAACACGATCGTGATCTTTCCCGAGGAAGGGCGGACACGAGCACGGGAGATGAAGCCTTTTCAGCGCGGAGCGTTCCTGCTCGCGCTCAAGTCGGCCAAGACCATCGCTCCGATCGCCATCGACAGCACCTTCGACGTCTGGCCGGTGGGGAGCTTCTGGCGCATCCGCCCGGGCCGGGTCACCATCCGAGTGGGCACGCCGATCGAGACCGCGAACTTCACGGTACGCGAGAAAGATCGTCTGGCGAATGAAACGCGGAGCCAGATCGAAGCGATGCTGTTTCCTGCTGGCTGAGAGCTGAGAGCTAGTCGTATGCGCGGCAGCAAACGCTCCTCCAGCACGAGCCGCGGTGGCAGAGCGACCAGCGCCGCCGGCCGCGCCGGCCGCGTAGCCGCTGGAGGCGGCCCGTGGGTCGCGTGCGTTTGTCGTGCGCTCGCGCTGTTCACGATCTCCGCGACCCCTGCCGGGGTCGATCACCGTTGCCCCCTGCAGTCCGGTGGTCGCTCGCTTTGCTCGCACCACCGGCTACCGTACGCGCCGCCTCCAGCGGCGGTTTTCTGCCGCGAGAGGCTCCTCGGAAACCAAACCCTCCCTGGAGCTCTCTTCAGAACAAGACTCGCCCGGGCTTCACTCTCCTGCGAGCTGCGAGCTGCGAGCTCAAGAAGGGTCACTCTCGCAGGGCAGTTGCCACGTGCGGAAGGTCGGATTCGAAGAGCGTGCGCATGTCGAGCAGGAACGCATCGTTCTGCGCCCGCCCGACGATCGGTGGATCGTTGCGGAGGAAACGCGTCTGCACCTCGTTCGCGTTTCCGGGGACCTCGATGGCGACGGAGGCGATCGTCTCGGTTGGGGTCGTGCCGCCGCCCAGGGCGCACCGGCTCTCCACGATGCGAGATGCGGTGCCGGCGGTGAGCTGTTCAGCGCGCGCACGCAGGACGGCGATGGGGGTCGCGAGCATGCAGTAGACCGGCACCGTCTCCTCGTATTTTTTCGTAGCGAACGCGCGCAGCGTTGCCGCCACGACCGCGTACGTCTCCTTCCCGACGCGAAGCGCGCGCATCAGCGGATGACGGCGGCATTTCGCCACGAGTTCCTCGCGGCCGAGAATCAGACCTCCCTGGGTGGCGCCGATCAGCTTATCGGTCGAGCAGGTGATGAGGTCCACCCCTTCCGCGATCAACTCTGCCAGCGTCGCCGCGGGGGAGAAGCCGTACGGCTCCAGTGCGACCACGCGCCCGGTGCCCTCGTCGAACAGGAAGGGCACTTTCTTCTGTCGGGCCACCTCCACCAGTTCCGCGATCGTAGGTGTCTCCGTGAAACCGACGATGTCAAAATTCGACCGATGGACACGGAGCAGCGCCCCCGTCCTGCGCGTGGCCGCCTCGGCGTAATCGCTGGCGCGTGTGCGGTTGGTCGTGCCGACCTCGCGCAGCTTCGCTCCACCCTGCTGGATGACATCCGGAACGCGGAACGCGCCGCCAATCTCCACCAGCTCGCCGCGCGAGACGAGCACTTCCCTCCCCGCGGCGAGCGCGGCCAGGGCGAGCATCGTTCCCGCCGCGTTGTTGTTCGTCAGCACCGCGGCCTCGCAGCGGAAGAGAGTGCGGCAGATGCTGGTGAGATGCTGGTCCCGCGCGCCGCGGTCGCCACCTTCCACGTCGAACTCGAGGTTGGAGTAAGCGGTGACGATCCCGGCCGCCTCCGCCCAGATGGAGGGATGGATGGGCGAACGGCCCAGGTTCGTATGAATGATGACTCCGCTGCCGTTGATCACGCGGCGAAGCGTTGACGCGGTCGCCGCGGTGAGTGCATCTCCGACAGCGGCCGCGGCGTCCGTTTCGTCGTACGCGGCGCGCGAGGCGCGGACCTTCGTGAGGTGCTCGGTCACGGCGTTCTTCACCTGCTCCCTGCCGAAGTCGCGCACGAGCGACGTGAACGGCGCCGCGTTCAGGATCCGCTCGACCGCAGGGATGGCACGGAGGGCAGAATGAACGGCTGGCGGGAGCGTTTTTGCCATGGCGGGGGTATTGTAGGAGCAGGGCGAGGGGGGAGGGCGCAGGAGAAAGTACTCTCCGGCGTCCTCTCCTCTGCCAACTGCCCACGACTCCATGATCAAGCAGGACGAAGAGCTCGACAAGCTCGAGGAAGACATCCGGCGGCTGAAGAACCAGTACGACCTCTTCTTCGCCAACATCGTCAAGGTGCCGCCGTCGTTCATGCGGCATCAGGTGGAGGCCTACATCCACGAGTTGAACCGCCTGAAGATGCGCGACAACGCGCGCCGCTTCCGGTTCAACACCGTGCTTTCGCGCTACAACCAGTACCGCGAGATGTGGGCGCGCCGAATGCGGGAGCGCGAGGAAGGTCCGCTGGACTTCCGCCGCCGGCAGGCGGCCATGTCTGCTCCCGCCCCGGCCGCTGCCCGGGTCCCGCCCCCGGGCGTAACGTCGGCTGCTGCTGATCCGTATGTAAAGATGACGCCGGGCTCGAACGGCGAACAGGTCCGCAAGCTGTTCGAAGAGATCACACGCGCCCACGTCGATCTGGGCAAGCTGTCCAACGTGACCCTCGACCAGCTGACGGCGATGGTGCAGAAACAGACGGAGCTGGTGCGCTCCAAGTACAACGTGAACACCGTGGCCTTTCGCGTCGAGACGATCGACGGAAAGGTAAAGTTGAAAGCCAAACCACTTCAGGACTGACTGCGAATGAAACGAACTCTGCTCCTCGTCGCCGCGCTGGCGACCCTCGGCTGCTCCCAGATCCGCGACCTCCGGAAAGATGAGTCGCCGTACGCCCACCCGTTCTACGCCAAGTACCTCAACACGGGCAGTTCGCTCGATGCACAGATCACACGGACGCTGACGGCCCTCCAAGCCGAGCCTTCATCGGCGCAACTTCATAATGAGCTCGGCGCCCTCCTCGTGCAGAAGGGCTTTCCGAAGGACGCCGAACGCGAGTTCGAGCGCGCCATCGACAACGATGGCGGCTACCACCCGGCCTGGTACAACCTCGGCCTGATTCGCGCCGCAAACGGAGACGAGGGCGGCGCCCGCCGCGCGTTCCGCCGCACCGTGGCGAATAAGCCAGGTCACGCGCTCGCGCTGTTCCAGCTCGGGCTGATTGAAGAGGGGCTCTACCACACCGATCGCGCCGTCGATTACTACGCCAAGGCGTACGCCATCAACCCCGCGCTCATGGAGCCAGGCGTCAACCCGCGCGTGCTCGACTCGAAGCTGATGCACCTCGCGCTCATCCGGATGTACCCGGCCACACACTCGCGCAGGAGCATGCAGTTCCAGGGCACGCCCACCGCGACCGCGCGACGTCCGCAGCAGGCTCCGTCGCCCCAGGCGACACCGCAGCAGATCGTACCGCCCTCGGCACCGGCAACGGATCCGTCGCAGCAGTCCGCGCCGGGAAGGCCTCCGGGCTGACTCGACCGAGTAGCCCGGCGAGTAGGCCCGAAGAGTGGGCAGTTCGCAGTAGGCGGTAGGCAGGAGAGGAATCAAGATCGGGAGAACGCCGCAGGTCCATCGGATCCTGCCTACGAAACCTGACCCCTGCCTACTTCCGAGCAGACAAGGGATGGACCAATACCGGCAGAACGCGGCAGGACGTCTTGCTACTGCATACTGCCTACTGCCTACTCTCTCTCCCAAGTAGAATGCGCGCTTTGAAGCTCGCCGACCGTTCCGCCCTTCTCGGATTCTCCGATATCGTCAAGATCCGCAACCGCGTGATGGCGATGCGCGCTCGCGGCCAGCGCGTCATTCAACTCGAGGGTGGCGAGCCGTTCCCGGGCACGCCTGATTTCGTGAAAGACGCGATGAAGGCGGCGCTCGACGCGAACCAGACCCGCTATGCGCCTTCATCGGGGATCCCCGAGCTCCTCGAGGCGTTGCAGGCCAAGCTCCTGGCGAAAAACGCGATGAGCGTGACCCCCGCTGACATCATCGTCACGGCAGGCGGCGCGCATGCCCTGTTCTGCGCGTTCCAGGCGAGCGTCAACCCTGGCGACGAGGTGATGTTCTTCTCGCCGTACTGGACCCCGATTCAGGATCAGGTGCGCTTCGCGGGCGGCGTGCCCGTGCGCGTCCCCTGGGACGACGTCCGCGGAAACGACCTCCGTGAGACTCTGGAAATGCAGGTCAACCCCCGCGTACGCGTCCTCTACGTCAACACGCCCGCGAACCCGACAGGCGACGTGCTCTCACACGCGCAGCTCACAGGGATCGCGGAGTTCGCGCGGGCGCACGACCTCACCGTCATCGCCGACGAGGCCTACGAGAACCTGGTCTACGACGGCGAGCACGTTTCGATCGCCTCGCTGCCGGAGATGTTCGGGCGCACGATCACCGTGCACACGCTCTCCAAAAGCTTCTCCATGACCGGCTGGCGCATCGGCTATCTCATCGCACCTGAGCCTTTCATGGGGTTCATCCGCAGACTGGTGCTGAACAGCGTGAACGGCGTCTCGACACCAACGCAGCATGCCGCGGTGGCGGCCATCACCCACGACCCAAACTTCTTCGACGCCATCCGCGAGGAATACCGTCATCGCCGCGACCGCCTCGTAGGCGCCCTCCGCGAAGCCGGCTTCACCTGCCTTACCCCACCCGGCGCTTTCTACGCCTTCCCCGACGTCCGCGACCGCCTCGGCAACGACTCCTGGAAAGCGATGGAGACGCTGCTCGAACGCACCACCATCGCCTCCATCCCCGGTGCGGTGTTTGGCGAAGAAGGCGAAGGGCACTTGCGGATGTCCTACTCGGTCTCGATGGAAACGCTCGAAGAGGCGGTGGCGGCGTTGCGCAGGTTCTGATCTTCGAGTGTTCGAGGGTCAGAGTCGCATAGGCTCAGAGGTTCACAGTCGCATAGGCTCATAGGCTCATCGGCCGCGATCGCTCCCCCTGTGAGACTGTGAGCCTATG